>JAQXSY010000001.1 GCA_029219205.1 Bacillota bacterium
TTGGCGACCCGAAGGGGACTCGAACCCCTGACCTCTAGCGTGACAGGCTAGCGTTCTAACCAACTGAACTACCGGGCCGTATGGTGGGAACAATAGGGCTCGAACCTATGACCCTCTGCTTGTAAGGCAGATGCTCTCCCAGCTGAGCTATGCTCCCATATCTTTCAAGGAACTTTCTTTTTGTCTCCGTTCCCTTGCGACGGGTATTATTATATCATACTAGTTTTGTTTTGTCAATATGTTTTTTAATTTTTTTATTGTTTTTTTCTAAATTATAAAAACAGCTTGCATGAAGCAATTTCATCCTTAAAACTGTTTTTTATAATTGTATGTTTTATCAAACAGATATTATTAACTGCGTTTTTTAAACTTCCCGTCATCAAATATAAGCAGCTTCAGCGGAAAGATAGGTTGCAGCCACAGGACGCGCTTCTCCCGGCAGAGAAAATAAAAGCGCGATCTTTTTTCAAAAGGTTTTTAAAGCGTTCCGGCAAGCGATAATATGCTTATTCTTTGACATAGGTCAATTCATTTGAATAAGCATTTATCAGGTTAAATCCATTCGGATCATCGTAATCATCTGCCAGATATTCCAATGCATCTATTAACCCCTTAATATCATTTTTCGTTTTTTCGGGATGCAGTATCAAATAACCATAAACAGTATTGCGACAAATATACTCGGCGTTGAAAACATTATCATTAAGAACAGATACGCACTCATAAAACTGCGGAATTCAGCAACGCCGCTTAATCCTTTCCGTTAAAAAAGTCAATCATCTTAACAAAATAAGAATGCCCGAACATTTTCGTTCGGGCATTCTCTGTATCAAGCGTAAATCAGCTCATTTTTACACCGTTCTTCGGACCGACCTGTTCCGTACCGTTTACTCAATCAAAACACAATGCTGTCTCATAAATACTCAAAGGTTGTCCGAGAGCCGTTTTACACACTTTTTTTAATTATAAGCCTTTCTTTGAGCGCTCCATCTTTTCAACGTCTGAGAAGTTGTGAGTGGGAACATAGCCCGGGATCGGCATAAGCTTTTCATGAATGCAGTCGATTATTGCATCCGGATACGGGAAGAAGAACGTTTCAAGCTCGTGAGCCGGAGTAATCCAGTTGCGGCTGCCGAGAGCAACGGGCGGAGCATCAAGATAATCAAATGCAAATTCGGTTATGTTAGCGGCCATATCCTTCATTACAGAGTTGCGTTCGCAAGCGTCTCCGACGATTATAATCTTTCCTGTTTTCTTAACGGATTCGATAACCTTGCTGTAATCAAACGGAACAATCGAGCGCGCGTCAATGACTTCTGCAGAAATTCCGTATTTTTCTTCAAGGGTCTTTGCTGCTTCCATTGCACGGTAAAGAACAGCACCTATCGTAAGAATAGTAACATCCTTACCGGGACGCTTTATGTCGGGATCGCCGAGGGTAATTTCATAAACGCCCTCCGGAACTCCGTCTTTCAAGAATTCCTCACCCTTGTCGTAAATACGCTGGGACTCGAAGAATATAACCGGGTCAGTTCCTTCAAGCGCGGAAGTCATGAGACCCTTTGCATCTGCAGGTGTTGCCGGGAATACAACCTTAAGTCCCGGAATATGCGCGGGAAGCGCGGTCCAGTCCTGAGAATGCTGAGCGCCGTACTTTGAACCGACAGATACGCGGAGAATAATCGGCATCTTAAGAATTCCTGCCGACATGGACTGCCATTTTGCCATCTGGTTGAAGATTTCATCTCCTGCGCAGCCCATAAAGTCCGCATACATAAGCTCAACGATTACTCTGCCTCCGCACATTGCATATCCGACAGCGGAACCAACAATCGCGGATTCGGAAATGGGAGCGTTGAAGAAACGATGATAAGGAATAGCCTCGGTCATCTTCTTATATACGCCGAATGCGCCGCCCCAATCGCGGTTATCTTCGCCGTAAGCGATAAGCGTGGGATCGTCATAGAATTTGTCGATTATCGGCTCAAAGAGACCGTCGCGGATGTTATATACCTTCATCTTCGGAACAGCCTTGCCGTTTTCGTCAAATGCTTTTCGAACCTTTCCGGCAATTTCCTTTACGCGCGGAACTTCTTCCTTGGGCATAAGCATCTCTGCTTCGCGAGTCGTATCCATGCTGTGAACCTTCTGGTTCGAGAACATAATGGATGCGATTGCGTCAGGATCCTTGTTAAGATCCATACGGGGTGAAATATCATCGTTGATTGCGAGCTTCATGATCTCGGTCATACGGTTGATGATCATCTCATCCATTGCGGCAAACTCTTCTTCAGACGCGATACCGCCGTTAACCATCTTTTGCCTATAAGCATTGACCGGATCTGCAGCCTTCCACTCTTCAATTTCCTCAGGTGAACGGTATGTCGAGCTGTCTGAAGGAGAATGCCCGGAAACACGGTATGTAACAACGTCAAGAAGTGCGGGACCTTTTCCTGCAAGAAGCAGCTCCTTCTTGCGTGAAACGGCGTCGATCACTGCGAGCGGATCGTATCCGTTTACGCGTTCCGCATGCATCTCATCCGGGTTAAATCCGGCTCCGAGACGGGCAACCATATCAAATCCCATGGTTTCGCCGCGCGTCTGACCGCCCATGCCGTAGAAGTTGTCGAATACGTTAAAGAGGATCGGCATTCCAGCGTCGGAAAATCTGCCGTTCATGCCCCAAAGCTTTGTTATCTGATCCATAGAAGCAAAGTTGAAGGACTCAAGAACCGGCCCGCGTCCGCATGCGCCGTCTCCGGAGTTTGCAACAACGATTCCGGGCTTGCTGTTTGCTCTCTTGTAAAGAGCTGCGCCGAGCGCAATCGGTCCTGAACCGCCGACGATCGCATTATTGGGCATCAGACCGAAAGGAATAAAGAACGCGTGCATCGAGCCGCCGAGACCCTTATTGAATCCGGTTGTACGTGCAAAAATTTCAGCGAGTGCGCCGTAGAGCAGGAAGTTCTTTGCAAGTGTTTTAACGCTTCCGTCGCCCTTCATATGCTTTTCAACAACAGAAAGAACCGAGCCGTCGAGGAATTCCTTCATTATATCGTACAGCTCGTTATCTTCGAGCTTATGAATCGAAGAAAGACCTTTTGCGAGAATCTCGCCGTGGCTTCTGTGAGAACCGAAAGAATAGTCGTTTATATCAAGGCAGTACGCCTCGCCGACCGCGGACGCTTCCTGACCAATGGAAAGGTGTGCGGGGCCGGGATTGTTATACTCAACGCCGTTGTACGCAGACTTGGTTTTGACTTCGTTGAGCATCGTCTCAAACTCGTGAATGGTTCTCATGTCGTGATAAATACGCATGAAATCATCTTTTGAGTAAATCTGCTTTTCCTCGTCGAGAGTTTTGTTATACTGGCATACAGGGATATCGTTGAAATGGATAAATCCCCTTTCAAATGCTTTTTCAGTGCTTATATACTGACTCTTTGGCATGATAACTGCTCCTTTATATTTGAAAATTCGTTTTTTCTCAGATCATGAACATTGCTTCGCGTATAACCTCTCCGACGGTCGGATGAGGAAATACAAGCTTCTGTACCTGTTCGACTCTCATTTCACGGTCAACCATCATTGCAGCTCCGTAAATGATTTCGGACGCGTAATTACCTATCATATGAACGCCGATTATATTTCTGTGTTCCTTGCCGATTATAAGCTTGACAATTCCGTCGCCGCCCTCGTTTTCGGCTATATACCTTCCGCTGTATTTAAGCGTATAGCTTTCAACTTTGGCGTCGAGGCCCTTTGCTTTAACCGTCTCTGTCGTCTCTCCGACTGCGGCAACCTCGGGATTTGTGTATATAACAGAAGGAATCGCGTTGTAGTTGACTCTTTCCCTTGCTCCGAGCATATTCGCAACGGCGACCTCGCCCTCACGGTACGCAGTATGTGCCAGCATGGACTTTCCGTTTACGTCGCCGGCAGCCCATACGCCGGCAACATTCGTTTCCATGTATTCATTTGTAACGATGGCTCCGCGCTCCGTAAGCACACCGATATTCTCAAGTCCGATATCTTTTGTCTCTGCGCGGCGTCCGATCGAAACAAGAACCGCATCCGCTTTAACGCTCTCCTGCTTTCCGTTAATCTCGTAATTTACGCAATCGCTTCCGACAGACGTGACTTTTGCGCCAAGCATGAACTCAACGCCCTTCTTCATATAATTTTTCTGAAGAATCTTTGATATTTCGCTGTCCGTAGGTCCGGCAATATGATCGAGCATCTCAACTACCGTTACCTTTGAACCGACGGAATTAAAATATGAAGCCATTTCAAGACCGATTACGCCTCCGCCGATAACTACAAGCTTTTCCGGCACTTTGCGAAGATCAAGAATTTCCCGGTTTGTCATGGCAAAGCCCGAAGCAACCGCCTCGCGCAGTCCCGGAATCGGAGGTACAGCTGCGCTTGAACCCGTGCAGACAAGCAGTTTTGTTCCTTTATATTCTTTATCTCCCGCCTTAACTGTAAAGCCTTCGGCGTCTTTGCCGAGTATTGTGCCGTATTGGCTCACAACCTCAACGCCCGCTTTTTTCATAGACGCTCCCACTCCGGACACCAGCGTCTTTACAACCTTTCCCTTGCGGTCGATAACAGCGTTGTGGTCTATGGAAGCGCCGGAAAAGGATACTCCGTATTCTGCGCTGTGCTTTGCATAGTCGAAAATTTTTGCCGAATAAAGCAGTGTTTTTGTCGGTATGCAGCCTTCGTTCAGGCACACGCCTCCGAGCGCCCTGCCCTCAATGAGAAGAGTCTTGAGCCCCTTATGACCTGCGCGTTCAGCCGCATTATAACCTGCGGGACCGCCGCCGAGTACTATTAAATCATACATTGCCGTTTACCTCACTTATTTTGCAAGCAGAAGATCGAAGTTTTCAAGATTTGTGCAAAGCTCCTTAAGGAATTTTGCAGCCGGAGCGCCGTCGAGCGCACGGTGATCAAACGTAAGCGAAAGTCCCATAGCCGGGTACGCGCTGCCGTCCGCCTTAACACGGTATGTTATCGTATCAACGCCTAAAATTCCTGTCTGAGGAGGATTAATTACAGGCGTAAAGCTTTCTATTCCGAAAGAACCGAGATTTGATACTGTGAATGACGCGCCCTTGAGCAGATCAGGGTTTATCGACCCGTCTTGAGCGCCCTTTGCCGCTTTCTTTGCCGCAGATGCGATTTCCGCAAGAGAAAGCGTGTCGGCGTTCATAATTGTCGGAACAAGGAGACCGCGTTCGGTGTCAACAGCCATTCCGAGATTACAATGTGTAAAATAACGCATCGTCTGAGTGTCGTCAAGATAGTGCGCGTTCAGGTCCTTATGATTGAGTATAGTTTTTGCAACCGCAAAAAGAACCATATCGTTGAATGTAATATTGGGCAGTCCGAGCGCCTCGGCTTTTTCCTTCAGAGACGCACGGTAGGCCATAATCTTTGTCGCGTCAAACGATGCGTTGAGCGTAAGCTGCGCCATATTGGAAAGCGAAGCGTGCATCGATTTTGCGATGACCTTTCTGATATTGGGAAGCTTAACGTCGGTATATTCGGCAGCCGGTGCCTCGGTTTTTGCAACGGCGGCAGCAGGTGCCTCGGCGGGCGCTTCGCTGACTTTTCCGGCAGTTGTAAGCCCCTTGTCAAGCAGCGCGTTTACATCGCGTTCGATAATTCTTCCGTTCGGTCCGGTCGGAACCGCCTTCGAAAGATCGGCGTCGGTGCGTTCCGCAAGATGACGCGCTCTGGGAGAAATTTTCATTCTTCCGTTCTCGCCTTCGGACACGGTCGGTTCCGGTTTAATTTCAGCAGCCGGAGCCGCGGCTTCAACGACTTCCTTTTTTTCTTCAGCCGCAGGAGCAGTTTCATTTCCGGCAGTTAAAAGCGAAGAAATATCCTCGCCCTCCTTGCCGATTACACAAACAGGCAGCAGGCATTCAACATCGTCGCCTTCATCATGAAGTATGGCAAGCATTGTGCCTTCAACCGTCGACGCTTCCTCGAATCCGGATTTATCTGTTTCGTATGAGAACAGAATGTCGCCTACCGCTACCTTATCGCCGACTTTTTTCTTCCATTCGGTGATAACACAGCTTTCAACGCTCTGTCCCTGGCGAGGCATAATAATTACATCCGCCATTTTGATATCCCCCTTAAACAATTATAAAAAATTACATTATTATTAGTATTTATATTTCGCCGGTTCGTTTTCAAACCTGCGTTTTTAACTTATTTCAGCCGGCAAGCATGATTTCCACTCCGGATGCTTTAGCGGCAGCAGAAATATTGTCCGGCATAAGACAGTCGGTTATGATTGCGTCAACGTCGTCTATACGGCAAAACGTATACGGAAGGCTCTTGTTAAACTTTGAGCCGTCCATAAGCACAACAACCTTTCTCGCCTTTTCAACAACAAGCTTTTTCAGTTCGCATTCGATATAATTTCCGCTTGTCAGTCCACTCTCCTCCGACATACCCGACGGAACGATAAAAGCCATGTCAATATTTATGCCGCGGATGAAATCAAGCGCCTGATTACCGGATACGGAAAAGCTTTCGCGATTTATCATTCCGCCCACAATATTGACGATCGGATGAGATTTTACAATAAGCGCAGAGGCGATATTCAGTCCCGTTGTTGTGATTGTAAGACGTTCGTCGGGAAGCATTTCCGCCAGTCTCTGTACGGTTGTACCCGAGTCAAGGAAAAGCGACCTTCCGGTCTCGATCAGCTCGATCGCGCGTTTTGCAACCTTTTCCTTTGCCGCAATGTTTTCCTTCAGACGCAGATCGAAATCATCCTCCATTGAATTTGTTATAAATTCCATAGAACGCGCTCCGCCGCGCACTTTTATTGCTTCTCCCTGCTTTTCAAAGTATTCGATATCGCGTCTGAGCGTCATGGAAGACACGTCCGGAAACATAGTTGACAGCTCGGTTAGCGATACAAACGGCTTCTGTTTGAGCAGTTCCCCGATCTTTTTTCTTCTTTCGGAACTCATTCCTTCCTCCATACCGATATTATTGAACGGCGCCGATTTTATTTTAGGTAAGGCAGCATTGATTCAACAACGCATTCGGCAAGCTTTCTGTATGACTCCGGCTTGAAATGGACGCCGTCTGAATGAGGATATTCGGCCTTCCAAGCAACGGCTTCGTAAAGGTCGTCAACCGGAATATTATTCTCGGCGGCAAATTTTTTAACAAAATCGTTTCTTCTGATGATAAAAGCGTTCTTTTGGCCGTCAAATTCGTCCTCAGGCTTGCTCATATCGACCATATTCGTTGAAGTTGCGATTATTATCTGAGCTCCCGGCTGAAGCTTTTTGATGATTTTTATACACTCTTCGATTCCGGTATTATATTCTTCGTCGCTTATCATTGTGTCGTTGCAGCCTCCGTGAAGGCCGTTGTTGAAATGAATAACCTTATATTCATATCCGCACGCGGCTCCGAAAACATATTCAAGTTCCGCATTGAGCGCAGGATCTCCGGCGCAGCGTGAACATGAAAATCTGTCGACAAGTATTTCCCTGTCCTTCAGCATTTTCTGGACTTCGTCTCTGTATCCGCAGGTTATAGAGTCTCCGACAATCGCTACGCGGCTGCACTTGCGGTCTCCCGCTTTTTCCCACCAGAAATTGTCCCACTCATAGTATTCTCGATCCATTTTCAATTTCCGCCTTCCGTTTATTTTTTAAAATGTTAATAATAACACAATCAATGTTTATTGTATCACACAGCGCGGCTTTTGTCAACACATCCGCCCAACAAATGACACAAACAGACGGCCGAAAACGTATTTGTTCAGGACATATTCCGTCGGCCAATATACTTAATTGTTTTGCCTTTTCGCAGCCGATTTATTGTAACACCTTCAAATTAAAATCATTATTTTGCAAGAACGCTATTGCTTTTATTCATTTTTTATGATATAATTTAAGAAATAAAGAGATCCTGTGAAAGAGGTACTGAACAATTATGCGAAACGATGATAAAAATACAACAAAATCGGAATACGAATCAGACATAATCAAGACTGTCAACATGCCGCTTCCGCAGCCAACCGTCGAATTTTCATCCCACACCAATCTTCTTGAGCAGTCATCGTACCGGTACACCCTTCAGGACCGCGACACTCCCAATCTGTACAGATACCTGTTCGACTATGAAAGTATACCGAAGGTTTCCTTCAACCACCGTTCGGTTCCGCTCAATATGCCGGACGAAATTTGGCTCACCGACACGACGTTCAGAGACGGCCAGCAGTCGACGTCTCCCTTCACCGTAAAGCAGATCGTTGATCTTTATAAGCTGCTTCACAAGCTCGGAGGTCCGAACGGCATCGTTCGGCAGAGCGAGTTCTTTGTTTATACGGAAAAAGACCGCAGAGCTCTCGAAGAGTGCCTTGCGCTCGGTTATGACTTTCCGGAAGTAACAAGCTGGATACGCGCGTCAAAGAAAGATTTTGAACTGGTCAAAGAGCTTGGACTCAAAGAAACGGGCGTGCTTGTCAGCTGCTCCGACTACCACATATATAATAAAATGGGACTGACGCGCGCACAGGCGTTTGATAAATACCTCGGGGTTGTTAAAGAGATTCTGGACATGGGAATACGTCCGCGCTGTCATTTTGAAGACATTACGCGCGCCGATTTCTACGGTTTTGTACTTCCCTTTGCCGAAGCGCTCAACGTACTTTCCTCCGAAAGCGGCATACCCATAAAGATACGCGCTTGCGACACAATGGGTTACGGCGTCACATATCCCGGAGCCGCTCTTCCGAGAAGCGTTCCCGGCATCATATACGGTCTTTCGCACTATGCCGATATTCCGAGCTCCAGGCTTGAGTGGCACGGACACAACGATTTTTACAAGGTTGTAACAAACGCATCAACAGCGTGGCTTTACGGCTGCTCCGGCGTCAACTGCTCTATGCTCGGAATTGGAGAACGTACCGGAAACTGTCCGCTTGAAGCCATGGCAATCGAATACGCATCTCTTCGCGGAACAACCGACGGAATGGATCTTTCCGTTATTTCCGAGATCGCAGAATATTTCGAGCAGGAAATCGGCTACGAAATTCCGCCGCGCACTCCGTTTGTCGGCAGGAACTTTAACGTAACGCGCGCGGGAATACACGCCGACGGTCTGCTTAAGGACGAAGAGATCTACAACATTTTCGACACCGCGAAAATACTTAACCGTCCCGCAACGGTCGCTGTCGATTCTCACAGCGGTCTTGCAGGTATTGCGCATTGGATAAACGGATTTTACCGCCTGACCGGAACTCCCATCGCCATTGACAAAAAGCATCCCGTCATCGCAAAGATCAAGGAGATGGTCGATAAAGAGTACGAGGACGGCAGAACCACCGTTATGGGAGACGCCGAGCTTGAAAGTATCTTCAAGACCGTCGATCCTTCG
>JAQXSY010000002.1 GCA_029219205.1 Bacillota bacterium
CCATATTCTTTGATCAGAGACTCGTGTTCTATCCTTCATATATGGAGGAGGCGTTCAACAAAATGAGAGAAGTGAAGTTCTCATACGGCATGGTCCCTTATCCCAAGTACGATGACGAACAGGACAGCTATTATACTCTTATTCAGGACGGCGTTATAGAAACCTATCTCCCGAAAACTCTTCCCGAAGCGGACGAAGATTTTGTCGGAATTATTCTCGAAGCCTGCGCGAAGTATACGAGAGAATTTGTAATTCCCGTATATTATGATGAAGCGCTGAAAAACAGGTATTCCGAAGATCCCGCAACCGCCAAGATGGTCGATCTTATAAACTCCGTATCGCGCTTTGATATGTCAATTATCTTCGGCACCGACCCCGGTCTGTACTATGCGTTTGGTCAGGCGCTCAAAGAGGAAACGCCTCTTGTAAGAAAGCAGGCGGTCATCGGAAAGCAGATGGAGAGAAAAATGAAGAAAATTTATCCTTTGTACGAGTGATTTCAGCCGAAGAAGATAATCTGAGTACAAAACAATGTCTGAAAATAAACATAATAATTTTTAAATGAATATGCCGCGGATTCTTCCCGAAAGAGAAGTTTCCGCGGCTTTCTTTCTGATACAGAATTACTTCATAAAATGAATCGTATTTCAATTTGTTGAATTTTTTGTAATAAAATTAATAACACGTTAACAATATATAAACATTCATCTAACATATTTCAGAATAATTGTTGTATAATAATTATACTGACCGAGGGAGATGTTTTATTTTTATATATTTTTATATATAAGACTATATATAAGACGGCTTCCCGGATTTTTTATATTAATTTTTTTAAACCAATGCGCAAAACAGAAAGGAACCATTATGAGAAGTTTAGTTAAGATTATCTCCGTGCTGCTCATGTTTTCCATGCTGATAAGCATAGTTTCATGCGCGAAATCCGAAAAAGACGCTGAGACGACTCCTCAGCAAACAGAAGAACCTGATGATAAATACGATCCTTTTGAACATCTGCCGGACACTACCTTCAACGACAGATCTTTCCGTATCGCAGGTTCATACGGCAGAAACTATACAATTAAGGAAACAGCGGCAAAAGAGATACTCAGCGCAGCCGAGTACAAACGCAACTTGGCGATTTCCGAAAGATTTAAAGTTAAGTTTCAAAACGTAGACGCAAGCGTCGACGTTTTCGTAAAGAACACGCTTGCCGACCAGCACTATACCGAAGTCGGATGCGCGATGGTATGGGTATACGGTCCGGCGCTTATGGGCGGCGCTCTCCGTGATATCCGTTCGATTGACCATATATCGTTTGACGCGGACTGGTGGTATCCCGAGATAAACGAATCGCAGACGTTTTTTGGTAAAACTCTTGCAATCATAGGCGATATGGACGCAAGCCTTATCCAATATATGGCGGTTGTCTTTTTAAATATGGAATTGATTAAGGACTACGGTCTGACGTCCGACATGATATACGACGTTGTAAAAGACGGCGGATGGTCTCTCGACTATATTTCGGAAATTATAAAGCCGATGTATAAAGACTATGACCAGGACGGTCTGCGCAGTGCCGGAGACTTTTATGGTTTTTCTTGCACGCATAATATGTCCCTTGCTCCGTGGCCGGTTGCCGGCGGAAGCAGGGTTTCGTACAAGAATTCCGACGACGAGCTTGAGGTTGTGCTCGGAAGCGACAGAAACCAGGCAATACTCGACAAGCTGAAGGACATATTCACGACAAACAGCGGCTCTTTCTTCTTTAACGACGAAACCGGAATGCCCGGAGGCTCCATATTCTTTGATCAGAGACTTGTATTCTATCCTTCATATATGGCCGAGGCGTTCGGATCAATGAGAGAAGTGAAGTTCTCATACGGAATGGCGCCTTATCCCAAGTACGACAACGAGCAGGACAGCTATTATACTCTTATTCAGGACGGCGTTGTGGAGACATATCTTCCGAAGACTCTGCCAGAATCGGACGAAGATTTTGTCGGAATTATTCTCGAGGCCTGCGCGAAGTATACGAGAGAATTTGTAATTCCCGTATATTATGACGACGCTCTGAAAAACAGGTATTCCGAAGATCCCGCAACCGCAGAAATGGTCGATCTTATAAACTCCGTATCTCGCTTTGATATGTCAATTATCTTTGGCACCGACCCCGGTCTGTACGATGCGTTTGAGCAGGCGCTCAAGGAGGGCACTACTCTTGTAAGAAAGCAGGCTGTTGTCGGAAAGCAGATGGAAAGAAAAATGAAGAAAATTTATCCTTTGTATGAGTGATCTGAGCGAAAACATATAAGGATAATTGTTTTAAAAAAAAGACAAAAGGAGATAATCCATATGGAAATGCTGTATACAGACAAGACAGAGCTTATATACACGGATATAACAAAGCCGGATCCTCCGTCGGTTAATATTCCGTATACGCAGATCGCAACGATATTCTATGGAGTAACAACCGTAAAGAAATTATTCGGCCTGATTAAGAAAGACGTCAAATGCATAACGATCAAAAGTACATCTTCATCTGAGTATAAGATCTTTGAAAGCGACGTCGGAAAAGAAACATACGAAAAATACCTTGAAATGCTTACTGATTTCGCAAAACGAAACCGCATAACCATGAAGGAATCGGCAGGAAGCAACAAGGACGACTGGAAGCTCTGAAAACATAAAAAATAAAAAATGAGAAACTTTATGTTTCTCATTTTTTTGTATTAAATCGTGTTTGGTTTGAGTTATGAAAAAAATAATCTTTTCGGCGCTGCGGAATCGTGTTAAACAATTAAGCAGCTCCGTCTGAGGTTTTCCATGCGTTCGTCAAGCTCAATGCTCAGTTCGGCGCATTTTCTGAGTTCGTTGTCTCTCTCTGCGGAATAAGGATTGTCCTTTTTATAATTTATCTGATGTTCGAGAGTTGCCCAGCTGTCCATGGCGATCGTACGCATCTGTATCTCAACCTTCATCATTTTCTTCGTACTGGCAAGAAAAATCGGAACTTCGACTATCAAATGAAGACTTCTGTAACCATTCGGTTTCGGCTCTTTTATGTAGTCCTTCCGCCTTACAAGAGTAATATCGTCCTGGGCAAGCAGAGCGTTTTCGAGAAGATAAACATCGTCGAGAAACGGACAAACGACTCTAACTCCGGCAATATCGCAGAGTGTGCGTTCGATGGATTCAAGCGTCAGCGGCTCTCCGCTCCTTTCAATCTTTTCTTTTATACTCATTGGCCTTTTGAGTCTGCTTTGGACCGACGAGATCGGATTTCGGTCACGGCTGAGGGAAAATTCCTCGTTCAGTACGTTGAATTTTGTATGTATCTCCATCATGGCGCAGTTATAGTACGCCATGAGTCGCCGGAATTCATTTGCCTGAAGCTTAAGCGAATCAATTTCTGCCGGACTGAAATTATAAAAGTCGCGAAGTGCAGGCGACATCGTTGTGTTGAGATTGGAGGATGTATTTAAAATTTCCAATCGTGATTCTCCTTTGCTGTTTACTGTATTTATTATATCAGATATTTTATGCATAATTCATGCGCGAATTGTTAATAATATACTAAGCCGTTCGTTTGAAATGAAAACGCTGACACCGAATTATTGTATTTTTTTAGGTTTTTTTAAATATATTCGTGACATCAGAGAGAAAATGTGGTATAATGGACGCGATAAGGAATTGAGCCGGCTTTTTTACGCGCGGTGAACCTTGACGACAGAAGAATTTCACGTATAAAAACTGTAATTCGTACTGCGGTTTTTCGGTTAAGGCTTGATTTTGTTTGTTTTTGGGGCGAAGGATGCAGCTGCAAATGCTTGAAAAAAGCGAATATTAATATAATTTGTCTTTTCGGAAACATGATTTGTATACCGGAAATGCGGAGGAGTTAAAATTGTTTTCACCATCTGAGTTGAAAAAACAAATACCGAACATGATTACGTTATGCAGGATAATCGGTACGTTAATACTGCTTTTTATGAAGCCGTTCACGCTCGGCTTTTACATTATCTATTCGCTTTGCGGGCTTACGGACGTTCTCGACGGAACCGTGGCGCGGATGATGAAGCTTCAGAGCGAATTTGGGGCGAAGCTTGACAGTATCGCCGATCTGCTATATTATGCGGTGCTGATCATACGGATAATGCCGGTGCTTCTTGCGGATATGCAGCCGGCCAACTGGGTTTTTGCGTTTGTAGTGCTTTTTATCAGAATTGCGGCGTATATCGTGGCCGCTGTCAAGTATCACTGCTTTGCCTCGCTTCATACTTATGCAAATAAGCTTACCGGCTTTTTGATGTTTGCGCTGCCATACCTCATGCTTTTTCTTGATATTCCAACCGCAAGCAGCATAATCTGTCTTATTGCCGGGTTTGCGTCGGTCGAAGAGCTGATAATCCATCTTACACATTCGAAATATACAGCCAATACCAAAAGCTTACTGAATAAACAGACTGATTTTTCATAACAAAAAGCCGTCTCGAACTTTATTGTTTCGGATGGCTTTTTGTTTTTAAGAAGTATGTAAAATTGTTATATTACAACGATTATCGGTATATCATGCGTGCTTTGGGCCGCGGTAGATTTTTTTACAATTTCTAAATATACTGTATCATATATACTGCATTTTGTAAGAGCGCGGAACAAATCTTTTTAAAATTTTGAGGTGGAGCGATTATGAAAAAATATTTAAAAGAAATAATTATCATGTCGATTCAGCTGTTTATGTTTTATGTGTTTCCGTTGTTTTCGGGGCCAACCGACGCAATGGGCATGGTGGCGATGATAATCATTGTGACTTTTGTTCTGTCTGTTTTGATGGGATGCTTATCAAAAGAAAAGGCGAAATATTTTTATCCTGCGGTAGTGGCGGCGCTTTTTATTCCGTCCGTTTTTATTTACTACAACGAAAGCGCGCTTATCCATTCCGTTTGGTATTTGCTTGTTTCCGCCGCCGGAACTGCGATCGGAGCAATTGCAAGGAAAATATCTGGCAAAAAGTAAATTTAGATTTATCCGGTGTGTTTGAAAAGCGATTTTTTAATTACGGGAAAGAATAAGTACGACGGGATCGAAGATCGAACAGGAGGCTTGCACGGTCAGGAGATTGTTTTTATAGGTAAATTTACAGTCAAAATAACCTCCGTTTCGTTTTAGCGCCCGCACCCGTCTTATCCCGAACGTTGTTTTGAACGGAATAAATGATAACGGATCATAACCGAGATTAAACAGAACGCAGACGAGCGAGCCGTCCGGAAGAGTTCCTGTGTGCAGAAAGATTTCCGCATCTTCCGGGTAATAGACCGGCAGGACGTCCTTGCTTTGAAGCAGCCGGATTTGTATACGCCTGAAACGGAAACATTTCATCAAGCTGCCAGCCGTGTCCTATCGTCGCCTGTACGAGTGTGCCGCATTTCAGGCCGTCTTTGGCAAGCCGATCGCAGAAAAGATCGAATTTTTCACACAGTATTTTTGCCTTTTCAACCGGCGAATTGCCTTCGGGAACAAGCGTTATGCAGAACAGCGCGCAGGAGGCAATATTTTTTCGTATTGTCTGCGTATATCGAGGCATATTTCTTCAAGATAATCCTAGTCGAGTCTCATTATGCTTCACGAAATCTTTTTTTACTCCTGATGTTAAGCTGAGAATTACCGGATTACAGACAGAAGCCTCCGTCGACTCCGAGAATCTGCCCGTTTATGAAGCAGGCTTTGTCTGAGGCAAGAAATGCGGCCGCCTCTGCTATGTCTTCGGGCGAACCTATTCTGCCGAGCGGCGTTTCTTCGGCGAGAGACTCCATGACGTCGGACGAATGCATTGAATTCATTTCGGTATCTATGACTCCCGGAGCAATGCAGTTGACCCTTATGCCGGACGGTCCCAGTTCCTTTGCGAGCGCTTTTGTGAAACCGATAACCGATGCCTTTGAAGCTGAGTACGCGGCTTCGCAGGAAGCGCCGACTCGTCCCCATACGGACGAAATGTTGATTATCGAGCCTCCGCCTGCTGAAAGCATCTGAGGAATTACATGCTTCACGCATCTGAACGTTCCCCCGCAATTGACGGAAAACAAATCGTTCCATTCTTCCTCGGACGTGTCCTGTATCAGTTTGATAAGCGAGACTCCGGCGTTGTTGACAAGGACGGTTACATTTCCGAATTTCTGACGCGCAAAACAAAACAGATCGGATACTTCATCCGGTTTTCGTATATCGGCGCGGAATATTTCGGCATTTCCTCCGAGGAACGCTATATTATCTCGCAGAGAGATCGCCTCAGCCTCGCTTTTATTATAATTTATTACAACTTTAAAGCCGTCTCGGGCGAGCTTTTTTGCGCAGGCTGCGCCGATTCCCCTCGACGCGCCGGTAACGACGGCGGTTTTTTCGGACATTATATCACCCTCCGAATGCTTATTTAAACTACAAATTAATTGTAACATATTAAAAAACCTCCGTCAACTTTTTTGAATAAACCAAAGCGAGAATTAACCGTAATTCTATCCAAATTTTGATGGCGGATTTTTCACAAACAAAAAACGAAAGAATCTGAGCCTCGACAGGACTCAGGATTCTTTCGTTTTTTTAAACAATAAAGATACAGGGAAATAATGAAAAAGCGCAATCAGATTATTTAAAAGTCTTTGAATTCAGTATAGTTGAACTGAATATATAAAGAACATCCATATTGTCCACATCGCCGATTATCGAGGTGACATAATCAGGATGGACATAGCGGAGATCCACAACATAGATACTGCTGTATCCCTCTGCAAGCAGCGGCAGCAGGCTTGAGCCGTAGGAGTCGCGGAACACAATCAGTTTGTCTTCCGTTTTTGCGTTCGGATTGTCAATGCGAAGCAATGCGCGGGTGCCGGACAGGAAGAAATCAAACTGGGTTTTACTGTTATACAGCTCGCTGTTGTAAAGACCGTAGGTATCGCCGGTTTCATAGTCAAAAACGGTACAGGAATCCAACACTTCGTTTGTCAGATAGGTCATTGTTTCTGCCTGGGGATACAGCGCGCTTTGATCATAGTAACCGCCGCGGAAATTTGTCAGCACGTTCTCGGTGTACTTACCGGAGAGACGGTCGCTGAATCCCATTGCCTTACCGAGTGCGGCAACCACATCGTCCAGCTTACTCTGATCCCAGTGCCAGTCGGTCTTGTAATAGTCGCCGAGCTCAAGCGAGTTAAATAAATCGATATACTCCATTTCGGGAAGCGCAGAGGTTAATTGATTTACCAGTGCGTCGTAATCCGGCATGGGATATCCGTAATCCTTTCCGAAAAAGTAATTTTTGTCGGGAACGACGGCAACATAATGATTTCCGCCGTTGCCGGAAAGATACTTTTCGTACATATATTCAAGACGTCCGATCTGATAATCCAGAATCTCTTTTGTGAAGCTCTGCTTGATCTCACCGATCGAACCGTTTTCAACTGCGTAGCCGTTGTTTTCCTTTAGACCGAGAACGTCCAGCACGAAATGTGCCTTAATAAAGCGGAAGAACTCGCGAAGTGGGAACTGATCGACTGCATAATCCTCAAAGCCGTCTATGACCGTCTTATCCACGATCTTATCCCATGTGATATTCGATGGAAGCTGAGCCAACGGACGTTTCTCCACGTTCGAATACGCAACAGGGTTAAAGGCGCGAATTATGCACATGATGATAAATACGGCAATAAACGCCGTAAATGTTACGGTTGTGACAATATTTTTGATTTTATTACTCATGTCATATCTCCTTTCCACGTATCAGAAGCGGAAGTAGAGGAAGGCGCTGAACGAGCCGTCCACGAAATAAGCAGTTACAAGCAGCAGTATTGCCACCATAAAAACAGGCTCGAGAATGTTTATCACAGCGTTGGCTGTTTTATTCTCTTTAAGCTTGAGAACGGTATTCTTAAGCACGGGCGTCGCGCCAAAGATGGCGCATACGAAAAGTATTGCATAACCCGAGAGATAGTAGCCCGTCTCGGCTGTCCAGAACGGCAGGCCGCCTGCACCGAACATTCCGCCGATGTCGGCAATTGCGCCCGACATACCGTCTGCGCTGAAGATAACGAAGCTGATGAGAATTGCCAAAACAACATAGATATGCGAGAAAACGCGCGGAATCTTTTCAAAAAACTTGTTTAGCACAAACTTTTCAAGCAGCAGGAAGATGGCGAAATACAGTCCCCAAATAATGAATGTCCAGTCTGCTCCGTGCCAGAAGCCCGTAAGGAACCAGACGACCAGCGTGTTGAAGAACCAGCGCCACTTAGGCACGCGGTTGCCGCCAAGCGGAATATACACATAGTCGCGGAACCAGGTGCCGAGGGACATATGCCATCTTCTCCAGAATTCGGCAACGTTTTTTGAAATAAAGGGATAATTAAAGTTTTCAAGAAAATGAAAACCGAAGATGCGTCCAAGACCGATCGCCATATCGCTGTATCCGGAGAAATCAAAATACAGCTGAAGCGAAACGGCAAAGGCATACATCCAGTAGAACACAACAGATTTTTCGTCTGACGCGCTGAAGGATTTAATGAGCGCTCCAAACGTATCTGCAATAAGCACCTTTTTTGCAAGACCGATGACAAATCGCCTTGCGCCGACCGAGAAATTCTCAAATGAGTGCGTTCTGTGCGAAAGCTCCTCCTCGACTGTGGTGTAGCGTACGATAGGACCCGCAATCAGCTGCGGGAACAGCGCAACGTAGGTCGCAAGGCGGATAAAGCTTTTTTGCACTTTTGCGTCGCCGCGGTACACGTCAATGGTGTAGCTGAGGGTCTGGAACGTGTAGAAGCTGATACCGATCGGCAGCGCAAGTCCGAGCAGCTCGATATTTCCGCCTATCAGTGCGTTAATGTTGGATATAAAAAAGTCGGAATATTTAAAGAAACCGAGCGTTCCGAGACTGATAATGACCGATGACCACAAAAAAACCTTTGACCATTTGGTTCCGCGGAAATGGTCGATCAAAAGACCGTGTATGTAGCTGGACAAGGTCGTCGCCAGCATGAGCAGCGTATAGACAGGCTCGCCGTAGAAATAAAAGAACAGGCTTGCAATCAGGAGCACAAAATTCTTGAATTTAAACGGAACGATAAAATAAATCAGCAGAACCGCCGCAAGGAAATAATATAAAAACGGAATACTTGAGAAAAGCAAGATACGTTCCTCCTCATCGAATGTCGGTGCGCGTTCAGCGCCCTCTAATAAGGGCGGGCATCGTCATAAGGACGCTACCCGCCCGTTCGGTAATTATTTGCGCGGTTAAGTTAAGATCAGTCGTCAATGTTTGGACGGCACATAAGGAAGAACGCAACGTTTCCGACCGCACCGGCAACCGTCTGTTCTGCGGTTACGCAGATGTTCCAGGAAGGATTGCAGTTATTTGTCAGATTGTCGAGGAATCCCTGAACATCCGTGCCGTCTGCCAGCTCGAATACATAACCGACGAAAGGAATGGAGCCGATCATAGGCATGTATATTGCGCCGCTTTCAAATCCTTCGATCTTGTATTCATTAAAGCCTACGAAGTATTCCTGACCTTCTTCTATGGGTAAAGCGCTGCCCATGAACTTGATTACAGGACTTGTTACTAAATAACCGGCAAGATCCATCATCGAGGTTGAAGGATTGTTCTGCATTTCATTTACAAAATCGTTCCAAAGGGCTGCGCCGAGAGTACCGTCTTCCACTGTGGGGTCAATAATCACGGCATCGTCATTATTATCGTCATTATTATCGTCGGGTTCGTTATTTTCGGCATCCTTGCACATAACGAAGAATACAAAATTGTCTACCGCACCGGCAACCGTCTGGTCTGCGGTTACGCAGATGTTCCAGGAAGGATTGCAGTTATTTTTAAGATTATCGATAAATTCCTGCGCGTTAACTCCGTCAGCCAGTTTGAATACATAACCTACGAAAGGAACGGAGCCGATCATGGGCATATATATTGCGCCGCTCTCATAACCTTCGATCTTGTAATTGTCGAAGCCTACGAAATATTCCTGAGCTGCTTCCAGAGGAGTAACGCCGCCCATGAACTTGATTACAGAGTTGGAAATCAGAGTATTTGCAAGTTCTTCAACGGTAATCTGATCATTTGCCTTTACTTCTTCCAAAAAAGCGTTCCAGAGGATTTCGCCCATCGTACCTTCTTCAGCAGAGGGGTCGATGATTACCTGTTCATCCACAGGATCGGTATTGGGGGATGCGGTTGTGTTTTCCGTTGTTTGATCGTCGTTGGGCTTTTCATCATTTTGATTGTTGACGCATGCAACGGCGCTGAACAGCATCATCGCTGCCAAAAGGATCGCAATAAACTTTTTCATTTTTTGTTCTCTCTTTCTTGATGTTTGTGTTTTTCAGTGATATTTGCTTTTTGGCGGTTTGTTCGCGGGTCATCTTCAGGACCCTTACACTCATAATACGGACAAGCCTCCAAAAGGTGACCGTTTTTTATGATTTTTTTAAAAATTTTTTTGCTTAACTTAGATGACAAATCTTCCGGAGTTTCCGCCGGTATTGCACGCGGTAAAAACGCCATCTGTTTTACCGGTTCTGTTCCGTTGAATTTAAAGTCTGCGGCATTGCGCAATTTTCTCTTCTATGCAATAAAAAACATGGCGTTGACGTTAACCGGCACCGCCATGTTAAAAATATGTTGCAACTATTCGACCGGGACATCTTCAATATTGAATTCTTCGATTATCCAAATGCTCTCACCGTTCGTTTCTTCCATATGAAGGCGGACAAGCACCGAAGAGCCGACTGAGTTTATCATTTGTGACGCATCATCTGGATTTGTAAAGCAGATTTTTGCAATTAACATTTCTCCGTTTTTTACGCCGGAGAGCGCATGCTCCTCCGAAACATTCGTTTCGACTAACGTTTTTGTGCGTAGTGCCACCCCGCAGCTTTGACTTATGCCTGCTGCAATCTGCTCGTCGGTCAGCTCAAGAAAATAAAATGCATCGATTTCGGCTTCAGCAACAGCCCAGTCTCCTCCCTGAGCCCTGGCACGGGCGATGATATCTCCGGCGTCAATGATTGTCGCGGTATTCGGGTTTATTTTATAAGGTTCGGCTGCATTTTGTGTATCCGGACGGGACATCCGCTCATCCTTACCAGGCGATGTACCCTGCATTTTTATCACGTTCCGTCCCAGCGGAACTCCGATGGCAACCAATATAACCAGCGCACATGCCGAAGTGGCCAGTCGAGTGACAAATCCGAAATTTGCCGTGCTGCCGCGCGGCGTTTCTGCAGCTTTCTGCCGTACCTCGTGGATTTTATCCAGAGTAG
>JAQXSY010000003.1 GCA_029219205.1 Bacillota bacterium
CGGGAGGCACTTGACCCGAAAATGCAGATTGAAACCAGGATAGTACGGCGTCACGTACTGAACACGCAAACATGCATCGGATTCGAGAGCCTTGTTCACGGTGAAGAGCGGTCAGCCAATCTGAAATAACATTTTCGGATTGGATCCTGTCGCATATTTCTCCCGGCGCTTTCCATATTTTTTCCGCAATCGTTTTCAGGTCGCCGCACAGCATGGCTCCATCCACGCAAACGGTAATATCCTCACACTTTGGAAATGTGCGTGCCACATCATCGGCCAAAGCTGCCGCACCGAAACCGCCGGCGCTAACGCCTGTAATCAGAATTTTTTCAGGATTTGAGCAAAGCTCCCTTGCCTTTTCCAGAACCAGGCGGTAATTGCGGTAACCGTGATGATGTAAAACCGTTTGTTTTCCGTCTGTGGAAACATAGGGAAAATCGGCACAGCCTATATGAAGATCGCCGGTAGCATAGCACACCAGAGCAATATTCCACCCCCGGAAGTAATTCCATTCCTCGGAACTGAAAATTCCGCCTCGATTTTCAAATCCCGTGGGGTCTTCCGGCAGAACCGTATAATATAGGTCGTCCTCTTTGCTCGCCGGCTGACCGGTAATCGCTCTGGCGGCAGTATAGGCAGACCATGAGACGCCGCCTCCATCGAAAGCCACAATCAGCCTGTTTTCTGTGCCTGGTCGTATACCCGCACGATAGGGGGCACCGCGGCCGCATATGTATGCCGGATCGGCTATGGGAATCCATGTCATATTTAATACCATTCCTTTCCGCTTTATCATGTGCAAAAGAGGCATGAGCGTAACGCAGCATTCACTCTGCCGGTTTTGTTCAAATGTATCTGATAGGATGTGTCTATCGCCTTACTGAGGCAGTTCTTGCAGGACAGCGTGTTTTGCTCCGTTTTCCGCGATGATTTTATAGGCTTTTCCGCGAATATATACTTTCCCTATTGTGATACGCTTCCATCCTTCCGGAAGAATAATGTTTTCTCCCAGCCACTCCTCCGGGCCTCCGTCAATACTGCCTTTCCATGGACATATCTTGGTGAGTCCCATAATAAGTCCCGAAAGCAAACTGCCTCTGGCTGTTATAAAGTGAGTGATTACCGGGGTTTGGGGATTTTTTCGCTCTTTCGGATTGCTTATTCCCCATTCCGTGCAAGCATAAAAAGGATCACAAAAGAATGTCAGATTTGCTTTTTCATAAAATGCGAGGGATTTTTCTCTATCACCCGCCCATGCCGGAAAAACCCCAAGGAAACCGGAAAGCATGGGATAATTCAAATAACGCTCCATTCCGTGGTTTATATAATACTCAAAGGTTGGAATATCGTTGCCCGATGTATATCCGTATGGGAAATAGGCCATAAGCGTTGTGGACGCTTGGTTGTCTTTGTCTGGCATACCCTCATACTGCGGTAAAACGCCGTCCTCTCTTGAAGGAATCCATAAGGTTTCGGAAACCTCAGACCATCTTGCGTTTTTGCCGAATCCGAGTTTTTCCGAATACTCATTTGCCGTGTACAGTAGTTTTTTTGACATGATGTTCGTGTAGGAATCATTCGGCACATCATCGCTTTCCTCGTCAATGCCGGTTACATGGAGGATTTCATATCCGCGCGGAGTTTTTTCTGCACGGCTGACAATCCAATCTGCCACACCTTTTAGGACGGGCCATGCCTTTTCTTTGAGAAAACATTCGTCACCGGATACCTTTGCATATGCATCAAACGCAAGCGCAACATCGAGATTAACGTGTTGTTCTCCTGCACCGCCGGCTTGCCCTGCAAATGGAACCGTTACTTCACAGCCAACTGTACCGCTTTGCCAAGGGAACTGGATTCCGCTGTATCCATTAAGCCTTGCGTTGTTCTTGGCGGCTTCCAAACGCCTAAATCTATACTCCAGCATCGAACAGGCAATATCCGGAGCGCAAAAAAGCGGCGTCATGAACATGAAGCTCTCTGTGTCCCAGAAGCAGTGTCCCTCATAGCCATCGGGCTGACTTAATCCATAAGGGGCCACCGAAACCGGTGCAAACGCCGACATGGAGGACATCAGATAAAAATACGACGCGTCAATGACATTTTGCCATTCCTCTTGTGCCCCGTCTATCACAATTCGGCTTTCCCAAAGTTTGGCCCATGCGGCGTGATTCCCATTTCTTATTCTCTCAAACCCGTTCCAGGCGGCTAGTTTTATCAATCTATGTGCCTGATTATGTGGTTCACTGTGCATTATGCCGGGAACATATGAAGTAATCAGTTGTATTTCGCTGCCGTTGTCTGTTGACTCCACTTCGGCAGAGGCATTTAAGGGGGATATATGTTCTTTGGAACAGTAGTTCCCGAATAGGCGATAGGATACGCCGGCAGTAGTTGTTTTGTCCGAAGAATACAGTTTGAATTTTCCGTCGTGATCCTCATTGCAATAAGGACAGCCTTCTATTTCGGAAACTGTACTCATATATCCATCCTGTATTTGATACGCAATATTTATGCGGACTTGGCATCGTTTATCAGATTTTACTTTCAGGGATGACACCAAGAGCGTCGGCGAAGTGCGCGAACAGAAGACCGTATATGTGATATATGTGACTTTGTCTCCGCAGTTAAGGATCGCAGAAGTTTCTAATTCGCCCGTGGAAAAATCATAGGACTGACTTTTTATCTGCGGTTCTACAGGTTGGTTCATGTAGTAAAAAGTAATGTTGGGCGTTGGTATTACCGAAAATGCTTCTACATCCGGTCCCTTTTTCACGCCGTAAAATCCCGAAAGCAGCCCAACTGTTTCTTTAAAGGGATTTTTTGCAAAGCGAAATCCTATAAATCCATTCGAAACGTATGCCGGCGGAGAAAATTCATTCCAGTTAGTTACAACATGCTTCGTCATCTGGTATATCCCCTTTCACAATCGTTAAATGTTAGAAATCTCTTTATACGGTACTCACTTTTTGCACTTGATAAAACATGTTTTAATTTTACTTACATCAACCAATGTTAAACCTATTATACGCTGCATTGCAATATAATGTCAATATATCTGTTTTGTTTTTGAGGAATTTGATTGAAAAATATACTCTCAGAGAAGCATCAAATTCAAGCCTCCTTTAAAACTGTTTTTATAAATACATGTTTAATATGGGTTGACTTGATCCGAGACAAAATAGGCTGAGGGACATTTTGGGGCATCGGTCACAGGATATTTTCTCTCGGATTTTGTCAGGCTCCGTTGACGGTTTTCAAATAATCCTGTTTGCAAAGATGCGGCAGAACGGCAATTAACGCAAACCGGGCGCAGGAACCCTTGATTCCTGCGCCCGGTTTGTCTTGATCTGCCATTTTCTGCTTGATGGCTGGAATATCTGCTTTCAAAAGCACCTTGGCCGCCTATCTGCGCTTTGCTGCTGCTGGTCGGCTTTTGCTTTGAACAACATATCTATTCGTTTTCCAGTTCTCGAACCGATGCCCGTTCCGTAATCTTGAGCGGCAAATAATTTTTTTGAAATTGAAC
>JAQXSY010000004.1 GCA_029219205.1 Bacillota bacterium
AGCTGCTGAAACAGATTGCCTATAAGAAGCGGTAAGGCAAATCTGATCAGATGAGCAATTATAGCGCCCTCCGTCATATCAACATCATGACGGGGGGCGCCGCGAAGACTGTCTATAAATGCCGTTCGCATTGATACTTTCTTTGTAGCCCCGACGATTATCTGTCGAGAGAGTATATTCCTTCAGCTTTTTCGAGACGCTTCTTCCACTGACCGCGTGTAAAGTCGGGGATCTCGATATTTTTGCTGCCGCGGCGGATTGATTCGCCGGAGAGGCAGGTGATGCTCATCCATGCAACTGCGTCGTAAACGTCGATAGGAGCAGGAGTGCCGTTCTTGAAGGATTCAACCATTGCGCGGAGAGTAATTCTGTCCATTCCTCCGTGACCGAACTGAGCGAGCTTTTCGGGATCGCTCCACAGAACAGAACCGTAGTCTTTTCTGAATTCCTTAACGCCGATTGAAGAGTGTTCGCCCTGTTCGGTGTAGTTATCGAGATAAACTCCGCCGTTTGAGAAGGAAGCTCTTGTTCCCTGAACAGTAAAGTCTCGGGAATAGGAATGCGGCAAAGAAGTGTCGAGGGTCAGAACGATGGTCTGTCCGTTTTCGCAAGTGACAACTGATGTTACAACGTCGCCCTGGTTAAATACCTGGTTGCAGAGCTTTTCGTCGTCTGGGAAGTTGCGGAGAACGTAGTCATGAAGTCCGGCCGACTTGGAGGCGAAGGAGCAAATGCTCTTCATGCGGTTTCCGTTATTTATGTCAAGAACCTTGGATACGGGGCCGAGACCGTGAGTGGGATAGTTATCCCAGTTATGAGCGATATAGTTGCGGAGACGATAGTGGCGGTTATCGTCCTGGGAAAGGATACCCTCAACATTTTCTTTATACGTATGACGGTCACCGTGAGAGATTTCCCAACGAAGGTCGTGCTTATACGCGCCGCGGCAGTGTACTATTTCACCGAATACGCCTGCATGTACCATATTAAGAACGATAAGCTCGTTTTCATCATAGCAGCAGTTCTCAAGGAACATAAACGGAACTCTGGTTCTTTCCCATGTGTCAACAAGCTTCCAGCAATCTTCTACTGAATATGCACCGCCAACTTCGATTGCGCACATTTTTCCGGCTTCCATTGCAGCAACCGCCATTTCAACGTGGGGTTCCCAAGCTGCATATATTACTACGCAGTCAACGTCGTCGCGGGTAAGAATCTCCTTATAGTTGGTGGTTCCGAAGGGTGTGTTTCCCTTAAGCTCCTTTGTGTCGTCAATTGCCTGCTGAACGCGGTCGGGATAAAGATCGCAAACGGCCGTTACGTTTATGTCGTCCATCTGAAGCCAATCGCCTCTTGTTACGCCGCGTCCGCGTCCGCCGTATCCGAGGATACCTATGTTGAGTGTTTCTTTCATTTTCGGGGGTTCCTTTCAATATTTGTTTATTGTTGATTTTTATTTTCAACTTCGGATCAGTAGAACCGAAATATCATTGACATTTGTTCCGGTGGGACCGGTTATTATCAGACCGCCGACCTTTTTTAGGGCATTGTATGAATCATTGTTGTTGAGAACCGCTTCTGTATTTATGCCTATACTTTCGAGTTTTTCGGATGTAAATCCGTCGGCATATCCTCCGGCGGCATCTGTCGGACCGTCTGTTCCGTCGGATCCGACGGAAAAAACAGCGGCATTCTTTATTCCAGATATACCGGATGCCGCGGACAGTGCAATTTCCTGATTTCTGCCGCCGAGACCGTTTCCGGTAACTTTTACAACGGTTTCACCGCCCATGATAAACGCAAGGGACTTGCCGTCGCCGGCATGTTCGCGTGCGATTGACGCAAGCATACTTCCGGCGTTGCGCGCGTTACAGCAAAGCGAACTTGTCAGCACGGTTGTTTCGTAGCCGAGCATAACGCATTTTTTGGCAGCGGCTTCGCACAGCTGTCTTACGCTGCCGATTACAAAAAATCCGTCGCTGTTGCCGATTGATTTCGGAGTTTCCGTCTTTAATGCTCCGAGCGCATTTTCAGACAATTTAACGCCGTATTTTTTAACTATCCGCAGCGCTTCATTTGAGGTTGTACTGTCGGGATATGTCGGTCCTGAGGCGATAACTCCCGGGTCGTCGCCGATAACGTCGGAAAGCGCTATTGTAACAACCTTTGCGGGGCTGCATAACTCGGCAAATCTGCCGCCTTTTACCGCTGAAAGATGTTTGCGTACTGTATTTATCTCGTTTATGCAAGCTCCAGATTTAAGTAATGCGTCCGTGATATTCAGGAATTCGTCTTCCGAAATAAGAGGCTTTTCAAAAAGCGCCGAGCCACCGCCCGAAAGCAGCAACAATACGGTGTCGTCAGGCGTTAATGACGAAACTCTGGAGATAACCGCTTCTGAAGCATAAAATGACCTGCCGTCCGGAAGCGGATGACCCGCTTCGAAAATGTCAAAGCCGTCCGGAGCGTCTTTTGCGCCGCCGTATTTTGTGACAACTATACCTCTCTCAAAAGCGCAACCGAAAAGCGCGGATACCGCGTTCGCCATGGAACACGCCGCCTTGCCGATTGCGATCGGAATGACGCGGCGGCTTCTAAGGCATAAGCCGGACATTATTTTTTGCACGGCTTTGTCCGGCATCGACTCGCTTATCGCATATTCGGCTATGCTTAATGCGTCGTTATATAGCAGAGATCGATTGTCCTCGCGATTTATTTTTATCATTATATCTTTTTTTACATTCTAACTCATTTAATATCGATTTTCAATACTTTTTGAAAATTTAATTCAATCTGACAAAAAACACAAGTTTGCAAATAGTTAACGTGTGGAAAATCACGTGCGTGTGAACTTTACGGTGAGCTCCTGAGGAAGAACTTTGGCGATAATTCTGTATATTTTGTAAATAAGTTTCGGGGTGTAAACCGCGCAATGCTTCTTCGCAAATGCAAGTGCGTGCGAAGCGACCTTTGCAGGATTACAGCGGGGCAGGGTATCAAACGCTTTTGAAGCACCCTTTTCAATTCCGGCAATGCCGAGAAATTCAGTATCCATAGGTCCCGGGCACACTGCCATTACGTTAATGTTGCTGCCGCGCAGCTCGTCCCGTAAACCGCGGGAAAAGCTCATTACGAAAGATTTTGTCGCTCCGTAGACGGTCATGCGGGGCGTTGGCGAGAAAGATGCTATCGAGCAAATATTAATGATAGAAGCGCCTGAATTCATATACGGAAGAACAACGGTCGTGACCGCAGTTAATGCGCCGACGTTAAGCTCCGTCATGCGTTTTTGTTCACGCCAGCTGTCGTCCGCGATATATCCAAGTTTTCCGGTGCCGGCATTGTTGATAAGAAGTCTTACGTCAGGCGCGGTTTCTTCAAGTTTCTGAGCGAGCTTGTCAAAAGAATCGTCGTCGCACAAATCAAGAGGAACCGGCACGATGTCAAGCTCCGGAAATTCGGTTTTAAGCTCGTCCAGTCTGTTTGACCTGCGCGCTATGACCCATATCTCATCAAGTTCGGTTTTGCGTTTGGAAAGTGCGCGTATAAATTCCTTTCCGAGCCCCGATGACGCTCCGGTAATAATTGCAATTTTCATGATAAACGCCTTTCATTTATATTTTTCCGGTAACGCAGTGAACAAGAATATTTTCATTTGCATCGCTTATTTCTGAAATAATTTGCGAGAGATTATTTCTGCACGATACGTCGAGACTTACGGACGAAATTCCGTAAGCCTTTGCTATCATAATAAAATCCGGATTTGAACTCAGCATAGAGTCTGTCCGTCTTCCGCCGAATTTTGCGTCCTGCATTTTGCGGATCATTCCGAGCGATGAATTGTCAAATAGAAATATCTTAATCGGAAGCTTTGAAACGTGCAGGACGGCAAGCTCTTCCATCGTCATCTGAAAACCGCCGTCTCCGCATAGTACGATGATCTGACGGCATCCCGAAGGCACGCCGAACGATGCGCCGATCGCAGCCGGAAGACCGAATCCCATAACGCCGAGTCCGGCGCTCGTTATAAAACCGCGTTCAAACTGCGGTTCAATCTCCTGGGCAGCACGCATCTGGTGGTTTCCGACGTCGGTTACATATACGGCGTCTTTTCTCAATGACTGCACAGAGTCAACGGCGCGCAGAATTTCGCGGCAGGAAAGGATGTTGTTTGGCTGCGTCAGAGTCGGCTTAACCTTTTGCGAACGCAGGTATTCATTCCAGCTTACGAGAGTATCGGCCGACGGACGCGCGTTATGTGCGCTCAAAGCGTCGAAAAAATCTCCGGCGCCGCAAACAACCGGTATATCAGCAATTACGTTTTTATTTATTTCCGCCTGATCAATGTCGCAGTGAATAATTCTTCTGCCGCGGCCGAAGCGATTGAAGTCGCGGAGCGTACGGTCTGACATACGGCAGCCGGCGGCCAGCACGAGGTCACACTGATCCATTGCTTCATTTGCCGCAGTTGTTCCGTAAATTCCGGCCATACCGAGAATATTTACGTCTGGCCGGTATTCGTGCGGAATCGTTATTCCGGTTCCAGGAAGCGTCGTTACTATCGGTATTCCGCTTTCTGCCGCAAATCTGCTCAGACTGTGAGACGCCTTTCCGAGAACAACGCCTCCGCCGGCGAGAATTATCGGACGGTGCGAATGAGACACGGCCTCAACAATTTCATCTATCCTTGAGCCGAGCGTAAATTCGTTTTTACGGTCTCTCGGCAAAACCGGTTTTTTTGGAGGTGCCGAATCAAGCTCAGAAGTGAAAATGTCATGCGCGATGTCGATAAGAACCGGCCCCGGTCTTCCGCTCACTGCTATGTGCCATGCTTCTTCAAGACTGTTCTTAAGCGCTTCGGGGCTTCTTATCAGGTAGCTGTGCTTTGTAACCGGCATTGTTATGCCGAGTATGTCGGCTTCCTGAAATGCGTCTCGTCCGATACATGACGTGTCTACCTGACCGGTTATAATCAGCATCGGCGCGCTGTCGAGATATGCGTCGGCTATGCCGGTTACCAGATTTGCCGCTCCGGGACCGGATGTTGCAATGCATACTCCGGTTTTTCCGGACGCTTTTGCATATCCGGCGGCGGCGTGCGACGCGCCCTGCTCATGGCGCATTAGTATGTGACGTATTGAAGTTGAGGCGATTGCGTCATATAACTCAAGCACCGACGCTCCGGGATAGCCGAAAAGCGTTTCAACTTCTTTTTTTACCAAAAATCCGGCTATATATTCAGCGCCAGTCATATTTATGGCCATTACTTTCGAATTGCGAAAGCTTCCTTTCTTTTACGGGGTTAGATAACGGGTTTTGAGTGTAAAACTCAGCCGGTTCAGCCGTTGTTTATATCGGCAAGGGTTTTGAAGCTGTCTTTGAGCGCAGTGTAAAGATTTTCGTAGAGACGGTACGTTTTTTCGTATACTGCGGCGGATTCTTTATTAGGTTCGCTGCGTTTTTTCTCTGAAATAAAGCGTCTGCACGTGTCGGGAATATTTGGGTAGATTCCGGAGCCGACGCCTGCAAGAATTGCGACCCCCATTGCTCCGCCCTGAACCGAATTGTTTACCGAAACGGGCATATTAAAGGCGTCGGCGAGCATTTGTCTCCAAAGCGTACTTGCCGCTCCTCCGCCCGACGCATATACGGTTTTGGGATCGACGCCCATATTCTTAATGATTCCCATGCAGTCGCAGAGCGAGAATACTACCCCTTCCATTACAGCGCGAAGCATATCGCGTTTATCGTGGATTGCCGAAAGACCGAAGAAAACGCCGCGAGCATCGGCGTCAAGGTGCGGAGTACGTTCGCCCATGAGGTACGGAAGATAAATTAATCCGTTTGCGCCGACGGGAGATTTTTCGCAGATCTTGTCGAGCAGATAATTTGCGTCAACGCCGAGCTCGTCGGCAGCAAGCTTTTCCGATGCAAACATTGTGTCGCGTATCCATTTGAAGGAAAGACCTGCGGCCTGAGTTACGCCCATAATGTGCCAGGCGCCCGGAACTGCGTGACAGAATGTGTGGACTCGTCCGGCAGGATCTATGCTGAGTTTATCGGTATGGGCAAACACAACGCCCGAGGTGCCGATTGTTGCAGATACGACTCCTTCGGTTACAATACCGTTTCCGATTCCTCCGGCTGCCTGATCTCCGGCGCCTCCTACGACCGGCGTCCCTTCTGCAAGTCCGCATTTTTCCGCGGCGCACCTTGAAACTTTTCCTGTGATTTCATATGATTCGTACATCTTTCCGAGCATACCGCGGTCAATACCGAGCTTTTCAAGTACATATTCGGACCAGTTTCTTTTCGGAACGTCAAGCAACTGCATACCCGAAGCGTCGGAAACCTCTGTTGCAAATTCTCCGGTCAGCATGTATCGGATGTAGTCTTTCGGAAGCATTATTTTTGCGCAGCGTGCAAAATTTTCAGGCTCGTGGTTTTTTACCCACATGATTTTTGAGGCTGTGAAGCCGGTAAGCGCCGGATTTGCGGTTATTTCAATGAGCTTTTCTTTTCCTATGATATCAGTGATCTGTTCGCACTCTTTTCCGGTACGCTGGTCGCACCAGATAATGGACGGACGGATAACATTGTCTTCTTTATCGAGCATAACAAGCCCGTGCATCTGTCCGGACAGACCTATTCCGGCAATAGCCGACGGGTCTGCGCCGGATTTTTGGATAACTTCTTTTGCGGTAACGCATACGGCGTTCCACCAATCCGCAGGGTCCTGTTCAGCCCATCCGTTCTGAGGCTGATACAGCGGGTATTCCGCAACAGCCTGAGCTACGGTGTTTAGTTCTTCGTCAAAGAGAACCGTTTTTGTTCCCGAAGTGCCTATGTCGATTCCAATTAAATACATAATAAACGAGTCCTTTCATATAAGCTACTGTAGTCTGAAATCAGAGCTTTTTCGCACGCACGTCTCCGCCGTAGAACATTATCGGAACAAATTCGCCGAACAGTCTTGAAGTTATGCGGTCGGCGTAACGCTTGCGAAGCTCGTCGCGCGTGATGTTTGTGTTTATGATCATGCCTTTTGATTGATTTATTCGGGTGTTTATAAGGTTATAAAGACAGGATATTGTGAACTGATTTGTCATCTCGGTGCCGAGATCATCAATGATAAGCAAATCACAGTCAAAGAATTTGTCTGTACGCGGCGGCTCGTTTGAATTATAGGAACGGCTGAACCGTTCAAATTCAAAATCCGAAAAAATATTCTGCGCTGTATCATAGCCAACGTCAAAGCCGCGTTCGATTACACGCTTTGCTATTGCGGTTGAAAGGTGTGTTTTTCCAAGCCCGGTATTTCCCATGAAAAGCATATTCTTACGACCGGATTCGGGAAAAGAGTCTGCGTAATCACGGCAAAATTTAAGAGCCATTTTCAGATTTTCATATGCTCGCGCATCGTCTCTCTGATATTCCGGATCAAACGTTTCAAACGACTGAGTGTTTATCAGCTTTCCGATTCCGGAGCTTTCATAGCCGGCACGAACCAGCGCTTCGCGCATACAGCGGCACATTTCAATCCCGCTGTATCCTGTGTCCGAGCATTCTCTGCATTCATATACAGGAGCCGTATAATCAGAAGGGTATCCTTTTTGTTCAAGAAACATCGAGCGGGCTTGCTGAAGCGCCATATTTTCTTCTTTCAGACGCTGCATCTCTTTTTCAAGCTGTTCTCCGGATTTGGCTGCGGAAACTTCAAGAATACGGAATCCGGTTTCGGAGAGTGCGCGGTCGATCTCTTCGAGCTCGGGAAACTCAGCGTGAAGCGCCGCTTCGCGCTGCTCTGCAGCTTCGATTGCGCGCAAATGCTTCGACTCAAAATCGGCGCGGATCTTTTTGTAATTGTCGCGGTTATATCCCAAATCTGACCACATCCTTAATTATTCGGCTTTTTTCATTTCATCATAACTGCGTCTGAGGGCTTTTTCAAAAAAGTCGTCGGTATCAAAGCTTCCGTTGTTTGTTTCGGATGATTCTTTTGACGATTTATACGCGCTTTCTGCCGCTTCCGCCGCTTCAACTGTCGTTATTCCTGCATCGCGCCAGTTCGTAAGTATTTTTGTCATATATGAAAGCGACAACTTTCCGATATTGTCAATATTGCATTCGTACGCGTGCTCGATCATCTCATAGGTCATTCCCAAGTCGTCAACCCATGAATTAATGATCGAACTTTCTTTCTTTGTGAAAGTGCGGTCGCCTACTCCGAAAAGACGGCGAAGACGGCCGTTCAAATTTCCTCGTTCCTCGGTTCGGCGCATAAATTCTTCAAATTTTTCCGGTGTGTCGATGCCGTCCTCGTATAACGCGTAGGCGGTTTTTTCTATGTACGGAACCGAAAGTTTTTTTCCGCTCTCATCGAACTTCTTTTTATAATAAACGAACATCATAAGAACCTGTTCCGTCTTCAGCCCGAGATAATCCGTAAGCGCGGCAATTCGGCTGATTTCAGCAGGATTCAGAATTTTTCCCATTACGTTCTGACATTCCGATATAAGATCCTTAAGCCCGGTTTCTTCATTTTCAAGCAGATCGGCAAGCTGTTCTCCGGTGTATGAGGGCGATTCGCTTCTCTGCCGAAGAACCGGCGCGTTATTATCTTCGGGCTTAACGGACTCCGGCTCGGGGCTTTGCGCTTTACTCTGAAATTCGTTTTCATTTAATATAATGCCGGCGCCTTTCCAGAAGCAGACTGCCTCTCTGAATTTTGCTTCGCTGCACGACAGAAGACGGCATACGCGCTGAGCAGCCGCTTCATCGTCGCGCAGACACGGGTCGGAACAAATTAGTATCAGGATCTTTAAAGTTAATTCGTCGGCGTTGGCGTTAACCGCTGAGAGCGGGACGGCCGATATTTCGTTTCCGTATTTTATCCTGAATTTCATTTTGAAGAAATGTCCTTTACGTCAGAATTGTGCATTTCGCAGCATAGCGTCATGAGAATATCGCCGAGATATGCGTTCTTAACCGGAATGTTAACTTTAATCTCGGTTTGTGAAAAATTCCAGATTCCGAGGACTCCGTTTTCTTCAAGCTGCTGAGCCATGTCTTGAATATCGGACGAGATCGGAAGAATTACCGCTATTTCCGGTTTATGGTTTTGACAGTATAATGCCAGATGAGAAAGCGGCAGGATGGCAATTCCGGAATTTCTGACAGGCGCAAGGCTGAAGTCGTCCTCTGACACATCGGTAAACAGAGCTGAAAATTCAACGCCTCTTCCTTCAAAAAGCGCTTTGTCAAACAACGAGCAGTATGTATCGCATATAACTATGGCGCGGTAATTGTCACCGACGCCGAGAGTGCGGCTGACCGATGTGTAAAGCCGTTTTATGCTGTAACCGTACCCCTGCTGCCCGAGACTGCCGGTGTACGACAGATCCGCGCGCACCTGGGACGCTGTAAGTCCCAGGTGTTTTGCAAGGTCGTTTGAGCTGACGCGCAACTCTCCTTTAATCAGAAGTTCTCGCAGATATCTGAAATATCTCGGAAGCCGCGCCTGCGTAGATGCGGGAATGTTCATGGCTGATTAAAGCTTCTCCATGACGTATTCAGAGAACTGATCGCAGGTCGCTCCAGTGTCGCGTCCGGTAATCTTCAGGCGCTTTTCCTCAAACATGCATATGTCGAGCGATCTCGCAAGACGGTCGGCTTCCGCCTGCTTTCCGATGTGTGAAAGCATGAGAACGGTTGCTCTGAGCATGGAGCAGGGATCTGCGTATTTTGCGCGTCCTTCGTTTACCATTCTGGGCGCGGAACCGTGGATAGCTTCAAACATTGCATATTTTTTACCGATATTTGCCGAACCAGCCGTACCGACTCCGCCCTGGAACTCAGCTGCCTCGTCTGTGATTATGTCGCCGTAAAGGTTGGGGAGAATAAATACCTTGAAATCTGTGCGGCGCTTCTCATCGACAAGCTTTGCGGTCATGATGTCTATGAACCATTCGTCTGTGTTGATTTCCGGGTATTCTTTTGCCATTTCTTCGCATATGCGCAAAAACTTACCGTCGGTTGTTTTAATGATATTTGCCTTTGTTACAATTGATACGCGGTCATAATGATTCTTTCTCGCATACTCAAAGGCAAGCCGTGCAATACGGTTCGTTCCTTCGGTTGTAGTTACGCAGAAATCAAGCGCAAGATCGTCCGTTACGTTTATTCCGCAGCTTCCGACAACATAGCTTCCCTCTGTGTTTTCACGGAAGAAGGTCCAGTCTATTCCCTTGTCGGGCACTTTTACGGGGCGGACGTTAGCGAAAAGATCAAGTTCGCGGCGCATAGCAACGTTCGCGCTCTCAATGTTCGGCCAGGGGTCTCCGGCGCGGGGCGTTGTTGTCGGTCCTTTGAGAATAACGTTGCAGGATTTCAGTTCCTCAAGAACATCGTCCGGAATCGCTTTGTTGTGAGCAACGCGATTTTCGATTGTAAGGCCGTTTATGTCGCGAAGCTCGATTTTTCCGGCTTTTATTTCGTCTGCGAGGAGGTATTCGATTACTTTTCTTGATGCTGCGGTTATAACCGGGCCGATTCCGTCTCCTCCGCATATTCCGATGACTATTTTGTCAAGTTTTGAACAATCTACCGCTTCTCCGGCATTATTTATGCGTTCAACTCTTTCAAGCTGGCTTTTGAGAAGCTTTTCGTAATGCGCAAGCGCTGCGTCAATCTGAGTTTTATAATCCTGCATGAGTTTATTTCTCCTTAAATTAATGTGAATACTGAAATATTAATTATGTTGTGTGCGGCGTTCAGATGTGAGCCGCGTATGCGTTGAGCGAGGCGTCTGCCGTGTTGCCGGCGAGATATTCGTAATATGCCTGGGCGCCGATCATGGCGGCGTTGTCTCCGCAAAGTGATGCGGGCGGTATAAACAGCTCGATTCCGCGCTTTTCGGAAAGCTCTTCAAGCGCGCGTCTGAGATGTGAATTTGCCGCGACACCGCCTGCAACGGCAAGCCGACACATACCCGTTCGGTCAAGCGCCGCGCCGAGCTTTTTTATTACGGACGAAACGGCGGCTTGTGTAAACGAGGCGGCAATGTCTGCTCGGGGAAGCTCTTCTCCCTTTTGATTCAACGTGTTTATATAATTTATAACAGCAGTCTTTATTCCGCTGAACGAAAAATCAAGAGAGCCGTCGGGAATCGCGGCGGACGGAAGTTTTATTGCTTCGGGATCCCCTTCATAGGCGAGTTTGTCCATTGCCGCTCCGCCCGGGTAAGGCAGGCCGATAAGACGTCCCGCTTTGTCGAAAGCTTCGCCTGCGGCATCGTCCCGGGTTCTGCCGATCGTTTCGCATTCCGTGTATGATTTGAACAGTATGAGCGACGTATGACCGCCTGATACCGCGAGAGCGAGAAAAGGCGGCTTGGGCGCGGGTGATGAAAAATAGTTTGCCGCAATGTGTCCGCGTATATGATGCACCGGCACTAGCGGCAGATCATACGAACAAGCAAGCCCTTTGGCAAAATTGAGCCCGACAAGCAGGGCGCCGATAAGTCCGGGACGGTTTGTTACTCCGACAATGTCTATGTCGGAAACGGACGCTCCGGAGCGTTCGAGCGCTTCATAGGTGATGCGCGATACCGCTTCAGTGTGGCACCGGCTTGCTATCTCGGGAACAACGCCGCCGAAAAGCGCATGTCGCTCGATTTGCGAGGCAATAATATTTGATTTAATGGAGAGCACGCCTTCCGTGCTTTCAACAACTGCGGCTGATGTTTCGTCGCATGAAGATTCTATTGCTAAAATAAGCATTTTAAGCTCCGTGTTCAATTTGAGTCGGGGTGTCTGAGATTTCTGCTTCTGTGCGCGTCATGAGTACTGCGTCTTCAACAGGATTGCGGTAATAGCCGCGTCGTATTCCGGATTCAGTAAAACCGAGTTTTTTATAAAGCGCCCGAGCGGCAAGATTTGATTTTCTCACTTCCAGAAAATAATTCTTTGCCGGACAACTTTTTTGATCCGTGCGGGCAACGTCAAAAAGACCTGACAGCAGTTTTTCGCCGACGCCCTGTCTGCGGTGACCGGGCGCGACCGCGACATTTACGATGTGCGCTTCGTCGAGCACTCTGTACATACCCGCATAACCGATAAGCTCTCCGCCCGACTTTGCGCACAGAAAAATGTAGCTGCCGGAGCCGAGCGATTCTTCAAACGCCTGTTCTGACCAGAAATCAAACGGAAAGCATATTTTTTCCAGTTCCGCGACCGATGAAATGTTATCTTTTGTAAGCGGAAATATTGTTAAATCACTCATGGCGCAAAAAGGGAAACATTTCGTTTATTCCGAGAATGATTTCGTTCAGACATTTTGTGTATACGTCAATACCGCCTCCGAACGGATCCGATATATCGTTCGGGAACGAACAAATTCGCGTTGCCGCTTGAGGGAACAGCTGTATCAGCAGCATTGCGTGGCGTTCGGTCAGCCCGATTATCTGATCGCAGCCTAAAATCAGCTCCGAGCTGACTCTGGCGGATGTGTGCGAGGTATATGGGTTTGAGTCGCACGGAAATACACCGACGTTTTTCAGCGCTTTAACCGCGTTTTCTGAAATCGGAGTTCCTTCTTCCGGAAAAATCCCGGCGGATACGGCGTAAAATCCTGCTGCTTGACCGATGTAATTGAAATAAGCCTGAGCCATCGGACTGCGGCAGGTGTTTCCGCTGCATACGAACAGAATTTTTTTTGGCGTTTCCGGAGAAACATCCGGTACGAACGCCAGCGTTTCTTTTTGGCTTATACTGCATTCGGCCTGTGTGAACGCGGCCGGTGAATTATCTTTTGTTATGGTAATTTTAATCATAACCTTTCATTGTCCGGTCTGCTTTCGGCAGTCTGAAATAAAGCCGTGCGGAGCCGGTTCTTTGCGTGAGAAGAAGCACTTTATGCTGCATTTGTATCAGTATCCGAATTCTCCGCTTAGGCTGTCGTCGTTTTCGACCCAGTCGTTTACTTTGATTATTCGGTATTCGTCGGCGGTGTCCCTGATTACAACCGTTTCTATACCGATAAATTCCA
>JAQXSY010000005.1 GCA_029219205.1 Bacillota bacterium
CGTTCGACTTGAATGTGTTAGGCACGCCGCCAGCGTTCATCCTGAGCCAGGATCAAACTCTCGATAAGTTTGTATATTATATCCTTTCGGATTTAATATCGTGCTTTCGAGTCTTGCTCTTAGCTTTTCTTTTTACTGTTTTGGGATCGACTTGCTCTCGCGAGCTCGTCTCTCACTCTTTTAAAAAGGAATTGTACGAGATTCTATACTTTCGAACTATGTTCGTTCTTTGTACGTTTGTCTCATTTTCTTGTTGTTCAATTTTCAAGGACCGCTTTTTTGCCTTCGCTTTTCCGCTCTACTTTCGCTTCGCTTCCCGGGTTTTTGTTCCCTCTCTCGCGACGGCTTATATAGTATATCACATCATCCCCATTTTGTCAACGCCTTTTTTTATATTTTTTTAGGTTTGTTGTATTTTCACATTTTGACAATCTTTTTTTGCTTTTACAGAGGCTATTTTTTATCTATATTTCATGTTTAATGTTATAATTTGTAAAACACTTACCTCTTTTTTCATTCTTCGTAAATGGAATATCAAAAGATTTTTTTCTCATACTAAACATAAAGGCAGGTGGCTTTATGATAATGATTCTTCTCAGAACGGTCATCATATACATTGTTTTAATCGGCTTTATACGTATGACCGGAAAGAGACAAATTGGCGAACTTCAGCTTTCCGAACTTGTCACAACTTTTCTGCTCTCCGAACTTGCTACAATACCGATAACCGATCCCGACATTCCTCTTTTGTTCGCGATTGTTCCGATTCTTTTTCTGATTTCGCTTGAAATAATCATTTCTTTTATTGTAACCAAATGTGTAACTCTTAAACGATTTGTCGACGGATCTCCGAGTTTTCTTATAAAAAAAGGAAAAATTGACATAAAAGAACTCAAAAAACAGCGCATAAGCGCAGAAGAATTGATGAGCGCACTCCGCATAAAAGACATATCTTCGGTTTCGTCTATTGAATATGCGCTTCTTGAGCAGAACGGACAGCTTTCCGCCTTCAAAAAAGATGACGACCTTGAACACGCCGTTATTGTTGACGGAAGATTTAATCTCTATAATCTTACGCTTTCAGGACTGAGCGAAAGCGATATCAGAAACCGCCTCAAGGCCCGAGGATGTGTGCCGGAAGATATTTTTCTTTACACCGTAACCGACAACGGTTCAGAATTTATTATGAAAAAACAGGACGTGTAAAATGCGTGCGTTTATAATTTCTTTAATTCTTATATGCGTAATGATCACATGCGCCGTATTAAACAACATTTATATAATCAAAATCACAGACCATATGCTTTGCGCCATAGACTCCATGCCGGACAAAATCGTAGGCGCTTCTGAATCGGTACGCGCGCCCTACCTAATATGGGAAGAAAACTCCGAAAAGCTCTCGCTTACGATCAATTTCCGTTTTATTGACGGAATCACCGCGCACGCTCTCAGCGCATCCGTGAACTACGACACCGGAGACCTCAGCAGTTACCTTACTTCGAAAGCAAGTCTTCGCGACGCAATCGAAGACCTCCGAAAATGCGAGTTAATCTCGTTTTTCGGCATATTCTGAAGTTACGGGCGGAGCATAATGGCTCCGCCCGCGTAACTTTATTTAAATTTCGACATATCGGCTTTGAAGACGTTTTTGCGTATAATGGAATGTTCGCCGCCGGCAAGAGCCGCTACGTACTCCGGATTCAGGTAATTGTCTGTTCCGGCGTCCAAAATCGCCGTCAGCACATTCCCTTCGGAGCTGTACGAACGAATCTGAGGCTTTATGTCTACGGTCTTTACGCCGCTTTTCGTTTGTTTTTCGACAATAATCGTTTTCTCTTCAAGCGCGCGGCAATCCGCAGGCGTCTCGTAGACGATCTCATATTCCGCCCACGATATTTCCGAAAATTTGCTTTTCGGCGAGTATACATCAATTATCTGAAGCTCATCGGTAAGATTTGCATTGAGCCGGCCGCGAATTTCCTCCGGCGCCATCGGCTCGGTTATTTTTATATCCAAAAATTCACACACGCTCTCAACCCCTATTGACAACGGAAGAGCAAAAACCATTTTGGGGTGCGGATTAAACCCCTCGGAATAGTATATCGGGACGCCTGCGCGCAGAAACGCGCTCTTCATGGTACGGCAGAGATCCAGATGAGATATGAATTTCAGCCTCCCGGTCTTTCTGAATCTCAGTCTTTGAGCAACGGGCAACATGTACGCTTACCTCCGAGTTTGTCTGCGCCGCAGCCCGAACATTGTTCGCGGCAATTCGGCGTTGTTTTCGATTCACGTGATTTTTTTCGCTCACGAAGCAAAAATTCTTTCGTCACGCCGCAGTCGATAATATCCCACGGCAAAACCTCGTCAAGCCCGAATTCGCGGTTGGCAAAAAACGCCGGATCAATTCCCGCAGCTTCAAAGGCTTCGAGCCATTTATCATACGAAAAATACTCATCCCATGCATCAAATTTGATTCCAAGGCGATGCGCTTCAAGCAGCGCGGCGCCAAGACGTCGGTTACCTCTGGCAAAAACCGCCTCTATACGGCTGACCTTTGCGTCGTGCCAGTTGTATTTTACATGTTTTGATCCGTTCAGCTTATCCGCTAGATACATCTGCTTGTCGCGCAGAGTTTCCATATCGTTTTGTGCATCCCACTGAAACGCCGTAAAGGGTTTCGGAATGAAACAAGCAACCGAAATCGTTACCTGCGGAGCCCTTCCCTTTGGCCTGTTCGGGAGCCTGTAATACTCTTCGGCAACGGAAGTCGCAAGCTTGGCTATACCCTCAAGGTCTTCGTACTCCTCGGTCGGCAAACCATCGATAAAATACAGCTTAACCTGATTTTTTCCGACCTCAAACGCAGTACGGCAAGCCTTAAGCAGATCCTCCTCGCAAACATTTTTGTTGATGGCGTCGCGAAGTCTCTGCGTTCCCGCTTCAGGCGCAAACGTCAGTCCGCTCGTACGAACCGTCGATATCTTGTCCATCAATTCTTTTGTAAAGCTGTCGACGCGCAGCGACGGAAGAGAAATGCTGACTTTTTTATCGTTTGTCCATTCAAGGAGCTTGTCCGTCAGCTCATCCAGACGGCTGTAATCGCTTATGCTGAGAGACGAAAGCGAAATTTCGTCGTATCCGGTGTTTTCGTACAGACATTTTGCCTGCGAATTGACAACCTCCGGCGTTTTTTCTCGTACCGGACGGAACAAAATTCCCGCCTGGCAGAAACGGCAGCCGCGTATACATACGCGGTAAACCTCGAGCATTATTCGGTCATGTACCGTTTCTATATACGGCATAACGACCTTTTCGGGATAGAATGACAAGTCCATATCCTTAATAATACGCTTTTTAATCTTTGTCGGAATGTCGTCGTATTTCGGAGTATATTTTTCGACAGTACCGTCGGGATTGTAAGTCACTTCGTAAAGCGACGGAACATAAAAGCCTTCGAGCTGAGCCGCCCGGTGTAAAAAATTATCCCTGCTGTATTCTCCGCTCTCCTTCATATCAATATAAAGCCTTGTAAGTTCAGGAAGCGCCTCTTCTCCCTCGCCGATAGAAAAAATATCAATAAAATCCGCCATCGGCTCCGCGTTATAAGCGCACGGACCGCCCGCGATAATCACAGGCCAGTTTCCGTTTTTACGTTCGCTTGACAAAAGCGGTATTCCGGCAAGTTCAAGCATATTCAGCACATTTGAATAGCACAGCTCATATTGCAGAGTGAACGCTACAAAATCGAAATCAGTCAGCGGATCTCCGCTTTCGGACGCCCACAAAGGGATGTCAAGTTCGCGCATTTTCTGCTCCATATCCACCCACGGTGCATAAACTCTTTCACACCACGCATCCTCCATCAGATTCAGCGAACCGTAAAGCAGTCGCACGCCCAAATTAGACATTCCTATTTCATACGTATCGGGAAAGCAGAACGCAATCCTCGCTTTGACTTTCTCCGGATCCTTTACAATCTGACCGTATTCGCCTCCGGTATATCTTCCCGGTTTTGAAACGGATTTCAGGAGAGAATCGGTCAGTTTTTTATTCATTCCCATTATTCAGTATTCCTTTCGGCGCTTGGTTTTACTTAAAAACGGACGCCGGAAGCGACAAGTGCCGCCGCCGGGCGTCCGTTCTCATACTGCCAGTTAAATAAACGCTTTTGATATTATCAGCATCGGGACCGTCCAGAACAGCTGGTACAACGCCACATATATCGAGTACATGCTGCCCGAAAGGCCGAAGAAAACAAGAAACGCGCTTATAAGCAGGCTGATTATTATCGCAAATATATTAACAACTATATTTGTTTTTGTTATATGCTGGATTCTATCGCAAAGAGCGAAAGTCTGAAGGAGCGATTTTGCGGAATTTCTCGAAACAACCGCGCTGTCCACGTGAGCGTCGGACGAAACTTCAGGAGTAACCTCTCTGCACTTAAGAACGTGTACGGGGTAGTCCTCAAGCCTGATGCGCATTCCGAGCATCTCGTCGTCAATGTTAGGATCAAGCGTCTTTATACCGACACAGATTCCGGATCTGTAAAGTTTTTTGAGTATTCCCTCAAAATCCGGATCGATACGGTACTGGATGTACATTTTCGCCGAAACCTCGCCGTCAAGCACCATATACATAATGCTTATGTCTCCGCCGGTCTCAATATCTTCGTCATCGGCGTCATAAACCGGAACAAAGCCGTTTGCCCGCAGGTAATTGGCTTTTCCCAGATGAATATGGCATCCGTCAACCGAAGCTTCAAGTCCGTCGGACGAAATAGTCAAAAGTTCAACATCGTCGGAACAGCCGATATCGACCGTCGCAACGTCAAGCACATCGCGAAGCGGTCCTCCGGCAACCTTGAACACACTCGCAGCGTTATAGATTATCCTGTCGATGCGGTTCTCTCCGAACACTTTAACGCTCTTCACCTTGACGCCGTATGCCGGGAAAACGTCTTTGTCGTCAAAGGAAACGCAGGAGGCGGACGAATAATCGTCGAGCGCGGCTTCGCCTATAATCGCGCTTTCGGTCTCAAACGCCTGTTTTGACGCCTTGTAGAACGGCAGGCTGTAAGTAACAAAAACCGAAAACGGCATTGCAAGCATAATCGCCGCATATGCAACCGTAAACGCCGAAGCGGCGCTGCCGCCCTTGTAAAGATCCGCGACAAAAATTGCCATGCCGATCAGTATCGAAAGAGGAATGATCGCGCTGAGAACCATCTTGTTCTTTGAATACGCTCTTGTTTTTGCAAAAAATCCGTCAACAAACGATCCCTTTGATATTTTAAAAATCGCGGGATGCTCGGGAAGATATTCGTAGAAGGATTCCGTCTCAAGCGGAGCGCTTTCGGAATCAAGCATATCAAGCGAATATTTTGGCCTCTTTGACGCAATCACGTTAAACGCAAATATTTCCTGGCGAAGATTCAAAAACTCGCTGATAATCGCAAGAAGTATGCACAGCGTGAGCGGGAAATTAAAGAGCCTTATGTTTGTTCCAACGTCGAAGAAGCACAGACATACATGGTATATCACCGTCAGCACAACAAGAACCGTGCAAACGCTTTCCGGTATAGGCTTAAACTTCAAGAGCGCAACCGCACCGTCTCTGAGCTGCTCCCAGATAAGCGCTGCGCAAAGCACAAGCAGCTGCAGATCAATCATAATATGTACTACGGGATATGCTTCCGGATTGAGCGCTCCGGGAAGCTTCGCCGAAAACAGTCCGACGTTTTCATAGAAGAATGTCAGGATCATGAACGCGGCACAAACAAACATTTTTATCAGGCAGCTCTGGTATTTCGCCTTGAATTTTTTGAATATTTCTTTATTCTGAGCGGGAGACGTATACTCAAACGGCATCTTCTTTTCAGAATCTCTTTCGGCCTCTCCATATATATCCGTACTCGTTTCCGCGTTCAGTTTATCCGCTTCCTCCGAGCCGACGGTCTTTTTCAGCTCGTCCTGCATGTCAAACGCAAGCATCAGATTGATGTCGGTCTGGTCAATGTCGTCAGCGGGCGCAGAGCTTTCATCCGGTTCGCCGCCGTCTTTTGTCTCCGAAAGATCCTCATCCAAAACGACGCCTTCGTCGTCCGTGTCAGTCCTGTCCACGTCGTTCTCAGAGCCGTCTGTTCCGATGTCTTCTTCTGAATAGTCGTCGTACAGCTCGGGATCCGGCTCGACGGCGTCTTGTTCGGGCTCGAATTCTTCCCCAGCACCGGTTTCTTCCTCTGCCTCCCCGTATTCAAACGGAAGCTCGAAGTCTTCGTCAGCATCTGCTTCGCCGTTCTCTGTTTTTTCGCTTTCTTCCGGCGTTTTTTCGTTTTCCGATATATCCAGATTGTCAAATGAAAGAGGCTTGGAAAACTTTTTATAATCCTGTTCGGGAAGATACTTTTTCATAAGCTCGTCGATGTCAAGTTCCTCCTCAACATTCGGCGTTTCAATAGTATCCTCCGCCGGTCCGGTGCTCTTTAGCGGAGTTTTTGCTGCGTTTTCCTTGACCTCGTTTCTCGCCGCTTCAACCTCGCTTCGCGGTATTTTCTTGAAGTGATAGACAAGCCTTCCGGGATGCGTCTCTTCAGACACGTCCGAATTGCTAAAAGTCCGATCCGGCGCATCGTTTTCGCTCTTTTCCGGTTCGTTTTTCTTTGCGGCGGCAAGATTTTTATTCAGTTTTTCCAAAAGTTCCTTTGTGGATACTTCTTCTGAAGGATCCGGTCCGTTATTTCGATTCTTTTCCATATCAAAGCGGTACGCGCCGTTCAGACAGCCACGTTTGTCACCGTGCCGTTGTTCCGGCGTCCTTTCGTATTATTTTTGAATCGCAGGTCAGCTTTTATGTCTCTGCCGGGCAGCCTCGCAAAGGATCACCGCCGCCGCAGCCGACACATTCAGCGAATTGACGAGACCGTACATAGGAATTGTCACGGTAAAATCGCTCTTATCTTTTAACAGTCTCGATACACCGCTGCCCTCGCTGCCGAAAATTATCGCAGCCGGAGAGTCGAAATCCGTTTCATAGTATAAATTCCCGCCCACCTCGGCGGCATAAATCCATAATCCCTTTTTCTTAAGGTCATCAACGGCAGCGGCAAGATTGGCGACTTTTGCAACCGCAACGTGTTCAAGCGCCCCGGCAGACGCTCTTTCAGCCGCTTCGGTGAGCCCGGAAGAGCGGCGCTTGGGAATAATGACTCCGTGTGCGCCGGCCGTCTCCGCCGATCTGATAAGCGCGCCGAGATTCTGAGGATCTTCGATGCAGTCCGCAATCACGATAAGCGGTTTTTCTCCTTTTGCAGCGGCAATTTCAAGGATGTCGTCAACAGAAACGTATTCAACGGCGGACGCCAAAGCAACAACGCCCTGGTGCAGAGCGCCGGAGGCAAGCTCGTCAAGCTTTCTGATATCGGTTTCGATGAGCGGAATTCCTCTTTTTATAGCTTCTGCGGCGATGAGAGAAAGAGAGGTGCCGCGCCCGTCGCGTCTGATAAAAATTTTATCGACGCTGCGTCCTCCGCGCAGTAATTCCGTTACCGCATTTCTGCCGCAAACATATGTTGAGCCGGAATTTTCCGTTTTTCCACAATTATCTTTTTCCATAATACACCCATTCTATTTTAAATTATATTATAACATATAAAATTCGATTTGTATATATATTTTTTTAAAAATCAGCATTTTTACGGTTTTTTTAACATATCATACGAAGGACAGAGCGTGGTAAAAATACTGTAAATCCTCTGTACGAAGCAGCCATACGGAGTAATAATTCATATGTCCGATTTGTGATATTAACGCCTGATGCGGAAAGTTTTTGCAATATCCCGGCAGACACGAACCGCAAGTTACAATCCCTTATACGTTCTTTTTATACTTCCGCCGCCATAAACACCAACGATTCATCGGCTTTAAATCCATTTGCTTCGTAAAATTTTACACTGGGATAACCTTTTTCCGTGTTAAGAACAATATATGAAATTTTTGGGATTTCCTCCTTTAGCTTCGTTCTGACAAATCCCATCATCTTTGTTCCGATTCCACGCATTTGGTAGTCCGGATGCACGCTGAACTCATCAATCCATAACTCCTTGAACCCCAAATATGTCATAATTCTTCCGCAAAGCATCGATACAACGGTATCGCCGTCATATATTACATATCCTCTCGACACCCTCGCCGACATGATTTCGTCAATTCTGGTATACGCCTGCTCAAATGTCCATTCCTCATTCCAAGGCTCTTTCTTAAATGCTTTCATAAGAGTCAATGCGCATTTTTCAATATCATTTTGCTCCATGATACAATAGTCCACAATTTATTTCCTCCGCATATTCAATTCCGATTTATCCCGTTTTTTGTTTAACCACGATATCGAAATAATACTCAATGATTCATCAGAAAAAAGTGCCAAAACAAATCCTTTAATCATTTCGGCGTTACTGTCTTTTTATCGTCAGAAAAAAACTTCGCGCTATATTTTGATTCTTACCAAATAATTAATCGTTTTTTTACCCAAAAAAACGGTATAGCAGCACAATCTCCTGCGCTGCTATACCGGTCTGTTTAAGAAGCTACGGGAAAAGTCAAACTCACAATAGACTTATCCCACAATTTCATGACAAAACAATCAGCAAATATAATTACTGCTGCTTCATTGCTGCGAAGCACTCGCTGCAATATACGGGTCTGTCGTTTGAAGGCTGGAACGGAACCTTTGCTTCGCCGCCGCATCTTGCGCATGTTGTGGTGAAAAGTTCCTTCTGCGGTTTGCCGGCATTCTTTCTCTTGTCACGGCACGCCTTGCAGCGCTGAGGCTCGTTCTGGAAACCTCTTTCTGCATAAAACTCCTGCTCTCCTGCTGTGAATACAAATTCCTCGCCGCAGTCCTTGCACTTCAGTATCTTGTCTTCGTACATTTGGTATTACCTCGCTTTAAAAAATGGTTTATAATTTTGCCCCCGGGCGGACTACCACCGCCACCTTTTTTACCTTAGGTTAAACGCTCTGCATTAAGCTACTCGGGCATATAAACAATTATTAAGATTGTTAATCAAGAGCCGAACGGCTGTTATATACGCTTTTTCAGTTTGCTTTTTATACGGTATATTGCGTTTCCGACAGACTTTTCATCTTTTTTGAGGATATCAGCGATTTCCCTATAGCTTTTGTCACGCAAATACAAATAAAATACAGAACGCTCGTACGGAGTCAACGCCTCATCGATAACCTCGAGCAGATTTTCATAACTTTCTCTGTCAATATACTCTCTCTCGGGGTTCGATTCTTCCGACGGCACGTCCGAACCGTCGTCCTGGACACCGTCGCGTCTTCCGGCGTTTTTTCGCAGCGCGCTGACAATCCGATTTCTTATGCAGACCTTTGCATAAAGTCCGAACGAGACCTCATCATTACACTTATACGACACAGCAGCTACGAAAAGCGCAGTCAGTGCTTCCTGCCGAAGATCGTCGGCTTCAATTCCGGACGCGGAATATTTCGCGACCATCGATTCAATCAGCGGCTCATACCTTTCCGCAACCTCAGCAAAAGCGCTTTGGCTTCCGCCTTTGATCCTATCAATTAAATTATTCACGGATCGGTAAGACTCCTTTAATAATTAACATATATTATTATATCATTTTCAAAAAATTTGTCAAGAGTTTTTTACATTTTCTTAAATCTTTTTTCAACAAATGCGACTTTTTTTATTTAATTTATCAAATAATTGACTTCTCCCGACAAAAGCGACAATATTCCGCGGTAAATTATCTCCGGCTTATCATTAAAATTTATCCGTATTTTTTCAAGCTGAAGTTTGCTTTCAAGCAAGAGTTTAACATTCAAAAGCTCTTCACGGTTTTCAATTACGATACAGTTAACAATATATCTGTCCCCCGGAAGTTCTTCATACGTACAGCGTATTTCGTCGCCGCGTCTTTTAAACGAGATGATTCTCAACGCGCTTTTCAAACTTCTTTCCTTTATCAAATTCAGGCTCGGACTGTCAAGATTGTCGGCGACATGGATTCCCCTCGGAGTTATACTGTAATACGGTTCGCCGTCAATTTTCAGTTCTTCCACCGTCCCCGCGTCAAGCAGCTCCGCAAAACACTCCTGGAAATTAAAATAACCGACGATTCCGTCCTGAATGACGATGTCGCTAACCTCCTGAAAATTAAGCGGGTAGCCGACGTGTCTCATCAGATACAGAATAAACAGCTTTATATCGTTTTTGTCCCTCAGCTGCGTCTGCATATGAACGCCCCCTTTTTCAAGCAGTAAAAATTGGTTTTATATGTATAAACAGTGTGGGCGGGATATTCCCCCGCCCACTTGACATTTTTGGATTATTTGCACAACACTCAATCGGTCGAATTAAAATTCAGATTCATCAATCGGTTTTGTATCAAGATAGAATTTTTCGTTTCCGAGAACTGCGCCTCTGAAATCAGTAAAGCCATAATAGTCTGTACTGATCTTTTTAAGGTCATTATTTACCAAATAAGCATTCTGGTAAACTACAAGCGGAACAACCGGCGCGTCTTCGATGAGAAGCTTCTCTGCGTCGTGAAGCGCCTGGGAGCGCGTGTTCTGATCTTCCGCAGCAAACGCCGCTTCAATCAGTTCGTCATATGCCTCGTTGCTGTATCCGCTTATGTGCGGCTTGAGGTCAAAGTCTCCGGACGCAAGATCCATCTTTCCGCCGGCAAAGGGCAGCGCATACTGAGCGAGGTTGCCGAATGCGTCGGTGCTTATCATCGTCGTATCCGTAAGTATAACCTCAAAATCGCCGGTATCATAAGCGTTTGTGAAATTATCTTTGAGAAGGTCATAATCATTTTCCTTATATTTGTTGACCTTCAGTGTTCTTATGTTGACATCAAAGCCGAGCTTTTCCCAAACGCCGACCGTGTATTCGGCAACTGCTCTGTCGACTTCGTTGTCGCGAATCGTTATATTAATTGTTCCGCCCTTAACGCCTGCCGCGCTCAGAAGACTTTTCGCTTCATCGACATTTGCATTTTTGGAAATAAGCTCTCCGCCGTTTTCACGGAAGGATTTCTTTATCTTTCCGGAATCAACAACCTTGTCTGTAATTAAACCGGCAGCGGGCTTTGCATAAACAAGAATACCTGCTATTGTCTCGCGGTCAAGCGCAATTGAAAGCGCACGTCTGACCTCGGCCTTGCTGAACAGCGGATTTGTTGTGTTGAATACGTATGTCATTTCAGTCATCGTATCGACAACTTTAACCTTATCCTGGTATTCGGAACGTTTTGCAAGCGGCAGATTTGAGTTAAATGTAAGATATCCTTCATTAAAATAATCAAGGTTTTCTTCTGCGCTCATATTGAAGTTTACAACAAGTCTGTACGGGACAACATATTTATCAAGAGCATCCTTCTTGACGCTTCTCTTATAGTATATGTTTCTTTCAAGTACCAAAGTCTTACCGTAATCTATGGTTCTGACTTCAAACGGACCGTTTGTAACGAGAACGGACGTATTTGACGACCAGTCCGAAACCTTTGTTACCGCGTCCTCGCGAAGCGGCACAAGAAGCGGGCTGGCAAGGTTGCGGAAGAACAGATCGAGATCGGGCTTGCCTTCAAATTCGATTCTGAGAATGTACGTACCGACTGCAACAACGCCGAGGTCGTCGATCGAAAGGTCGCCCGCCATTACTTTACGCGCGTTCTTGATCTGGAAAAGGAGGTTTGCTCCCTCGCCGCGGAATTCGGGCTCAAGTATACGCTTGAACGCATAAACAAAATCCGCCGCCTGTACGCTTCGTCCGTCGCTCCAGGTTCCTCTTACACGGAACTCCATCATATAATAATCATCTTCGGGATTCGAGCGGTCGATATAACTCGAACACATACCCTTGACCGGTTTGCCGTCTTTGTCCAGTCTAAACAGTCCCTCATAAAGAAGAGAAATAATCTGCGCAGCTGCTTCGTCGTTGTATGCGGTCGCAGGATCGAAATTAACAACTTCACTGTTTATGTAAACAGGAATTATCGTGCCTTTGTAATCTTCATCGTCTTTTTCGTTGCTTTTCTGCGAACATGCCGCAAAAACGGATACGATCATCAGAAGACACAAAAGCAGAGCCGTCACTTTTTTCATAATAACGAAATCCTCCTCGGTTTCTGTCGCGTTGTATTGCGTCTGTAAAATTTCAGCGGGGCGTAATTATGTTTGTAACTATAAAATCACTCCGACAATGTATACTGTATTATATCATTTTTTTTGCGGTTTATCAATGATTATTTTTCTGATAATAATTACTTTTGTAAGATTTGGGCAAATGCACAATTTTATTTTCGTTTTTTGTGCATCATTACCACTAATATTTAGCCGTTTAGCGGACAAAGCTATATTTAAATGTGAGGTTAGGATGTGAAAAACATTAAAAATTCAAATTATATTCGAACAGACCTGGCCATGGAGGCAGAGCTTCCCGAGCCGGAAAACGAAGGCGACTATGGTCACGGAATAACATGCAGCGAGCGAGACGAAGGCGGAGTGAAAATTACGGTACTGAAGATCGCCGGTGAAGAAGGCGAACGGATTCTGAAAAAGAGCCGCGGGACCTACGTTACAATCGAAACCGGCAAGCTTTGGCTTCGCGACGATGATTTTTTCTCGAAGGCAGCCGGTATTCTTTCGGAAGAGATACGCAAAATGGCGTCCGAGCTTGCGCCCGGGTACGATTCCGCGCTTATTGCCGGTTTGGGTAACCGTTATATCACTTCAGACGCGGTCGGTCCGCTCGCTGTAAAAGGCATAAATGTGACAAGACATATAAAAAGCTATTCGCCCGAGCTTTTCGGCCGTCTCGGCTCGTTTTCGGTTTCCGCGGTTTCACCCGGCGTGGTCGGACAGACCGGTATTGAGACGTCGGAACTGATACTCGGTGCCGTCAGAAGCGCTTCACCCTCTCTTCTTGTCGCCATCGACGCGCTTGCGGCTCGCAGCGTTGACCGTTTGGCAACCACAGTACAGCTTTCGGACAACGGGATTGCGCCTGGCTCGGGCATAGGCAACCGAAGAAACGCGCTTGACCGAAAGCTGCTTGGCATACCGGTTATATCGATAGGAGTACCGACCGTCGTTGATTCCTCCACGCTCGTCCGCGATATGCTCGACAAAGCCGGAGTAGACGATATAAGCGAGCCTCTGAGACGGGAGCTTGACAACGGAAGAAGCTTTTTTGTGTCGCTCAAGGACAGCGACACCGCAGTTGCCGAAATGTCCCGGCTTATCTCCCGCGCGGTCAACTGCGCTTTTACGATCGAGTAATATTGATTTCCTTTTGTGAATATGCTTTTAAAAAGGATATTGCAAGCATTCACGGGAGGATCAAAATGTATAATCCGAGAATTAATGAACAGCGTGTTTTTGTTGTAAGCGTCATGTTCGTTTTTATTATATCGCTCGCATTTGTCGCCGAAGCGCTTTCCGGAGCGTTTACCATTTCCGCCGAAGCTCAGGAGCCGGCGGCGTCCGGAATACGCTTGTCCGCTCCGTCAAATCCGCCGGTCTCCGAAGCGCCGGTCGAGGAGATTACGATCTCTGAAAAATCCGAGTCAACCCCGGCCTACGAAAAAAACGACAATAAATGCACAATTATTTCAGCAGATTTAAGCGGAAACCCTTCCGAAGGCGAACTGCTTATGATAAACGAAACAAAATACTCACCGGATCTGTACGCGCTTTGCGAAAGCGCAGCCGCCGCACGAACCGTTCACGCAGTCTTCAGTGATAAAACGATACGGCAATATGCTCCGAAGGTGTTAATCATACACACGCACGGAACGGAAGCGTTTGCCGCCGAAGGTGCCGTAAGCTATCCGAAGGACGCACTTCCTCGTTCAAACGACATAAGCGAAAACATAGTCGCAGTGGGCGAAACGCTCTGCCGCGCGATAAACGAAAGCGGCGTACCTGCGATTCACTGTACAATAATGCACGACGAGGAATCCTACATAAAGTCCTACGACCTCGCAAGAAACACAATAATTGAATATCTTAAAAAATATCCTTCAATAGAATATGTTTTCGACGTTCACCGCGACGCAATAATGCGGGGAGACAACGCAACAGTAAGAGCCGTATCCGAAAAAGCTCCCGACACAGCGCAGATAATGTTTGTAGTCGGCACCGACGAAAACGGCGCAGATCATAAGAACTGGCGGTCAAACCTGGCGTTTGCACTCTCGCTTCAGAAGACGCTTAATTCCGGAGAAGCCAAGATAGCCCGTCCGATCAATCTTCGCTCCTCGTCATTTAACGAGCAGTATACCTCGGGGTCGCTTCTGATTGAGATCGGCACCTGCGGAAATACGCTTGCTGAAGCCAAGCGTGCAGCGCAGCTGCTCGGAGAGGTCATAGCCGACCATATAATCGGTTCGTAAACAGAAAATTCGGCCGAAACTTGACCCAATATATTTATTTAAAAATGAAAAAAAGCCTTGACAAACAAGCACAAACATGGTATAATGCTTTTGTTGTGAGCAGAACAGTCACATTCGGAGAGATGGCTGAGCTGGTCTAAGGCGCACGACTGGAAATCGTGTGTTCGGCTAATAACCGACCGAGAGTTCGAATCTCTCTCTCTCCGCCATAAAACGAATAAAGCCCGAGGTTAAGAGCGTTGACATAAGAAAACAAGCAAGAATCCAATAAAATCAACGCTTTTAAGGGCAGTGGGCAAACAGGTTAGCTCAAAAATTGAATAACCGAGCGACAAAAGGGATGTTACCGCAAGGCAGCATCCCTTTTCGCATCCCGCAGCTCAATCATTTCCCGTTCCTGCGCCGTCACTGGGACGCGAAGCACAATGTTCCGCACTCAGTTTGCCATTCGTTCACCGTCCTTTCCGTCTCCAATAAGGGTTTGGGACTATCCCAACAAGCAGACGCGCCGCCATCCGGCAGGACGGGCGGGAGCGTTATTCGGGAGTGTGGCTACACTCCCTATGCTTGCTACGGTATCTCTTTTCTCACTACTACTACGGTGAACACCCTGCATTTTTCCAAACCTATAAGAAATAGTTCAAAAACAATTCACGCCAGATTCTTGAAAAACTGCGGATATTCGTATATAATATATATTGTATTATTGTGTCTGTCAGAAAGGAGCGGCGTATGAAAGGTTATCTCTCCATACGGGAAACTTCCTACAAATGGGGTATATCGGAGCGCCGTGTCAATCAGTATGTGG
>JAQXSY010000006.1 GCA_029219205.1 Bacillota bacterium
CATTATAATATGCCCGGATATTCGACAGGCGAGGCAAAGGCTGTGCGCAGCCCCGGACGCCGCGAGATCGGACACGGAGCGCTTGCTGAGCGTTCGCTTACTCCCGTAATTCCGTCGGTTGAAGAGTTCCCGTACGCGATACGCTGTGTATCCGAGGTTATTTCCTCAAACGGCTCAACTTCGCAGGCGTCGGTCTGCGGTTCGACGCTCGCGCTCATGGCTGCCGGCGTGCCGATAAAGTCTCCGGTAGCGGGAATTTCCTGCGGTCTTATAACCGAGGGCGAGCGCTGGATGACGATGATAGACATTCAGGGCGTTGAAGACTTTTTCGGAGATATGGATTTCAAGGTTGCCGGCACTCATAAGGGCATAACCTCCATACAGATGGATCTTAAGATAGACGGACTTACTCCCGAAATAATTCGTTCCGCACTTGAAACCACGCACAAGGGACGCGATTATATAATCGACGACATCATTCTCAAGGCAATACCCGAGCCGCGCAAAGAGGTTTCGAAGTATGCGCCCAAGATGATATCCTTCAAGATTGATCCCGAGAAGATCGGAGATGTAATCGGTCCGAAGGGCAAGGTTATTCAGAAGATCGTTGCAGATACCGGAGCGAAGATTGATATTGAAGACGACGGTACGGTATTTATCGCGTCGGTAAATCCCGAAAGCGGCAATATGGCTCAGAAGATAATCGAGGGAATCGTTTTTGAGCCGGAAGAAGGCGCTGTATACGAGGGTAAGGTTACAAGGATCATTCCGATCGGCGCATTTGTTGAATTTGCTCCCGGAAAAGAGGGGCTGGTTCATATTTCCAAGCTTGCAAATTACCGTGTTGAAAAGGTTGAGGATATCTGTGCTGTCGGAGATACGATGAAAGTCAAATTCCTCGGCGTTGACGAAAAGGGAAGAATGAATCTCTCCCGTAAGGACGCGCTTACAAAGGAAGAGATCGACGCCGAACCCGCTCCTGCCGCCGTTCCTTCTGCCGAAGGTGAAAGCGGAACCGAGGAAAGACGTCCGCGCCGCCCGTTCAGAAGACCCGAAAGAAAGTAATTGAATTTATAAAGGGAAAGCTTTGCGCGGCTTTCCCTTTTTTATATGCGCCGTAAAAATTTATAAAAATATATTGAAAAAGAAATTACCGTATGGTATAATGAACGTATAAAATAATTCTTATCAAGAGCGGCGGAGGGACTGGCCCTGTGATGCCCGGCAACCAATCGTTTTTAATACGGTATGGTGCTAATTCCCGACAGATGAGATGCATATTTTGGGTTTTTCGTGCCTGTTTTGCGCAGAAAAACGTATGTATGTTCCCTTGGTCTGCCGCGGGAACTTTTTTGATTTATTATTTTCCGAAAAACTGAATTATCTGAAAGGACTTAAAAAATGAAAAAGCTCTTTACTTCCGAATCAGTAACCGAGGGACATCCCGATAAAATGTGCGACCTTATATCCGACGCCATACTTGACGAACTGCTCCGTGCGGACCCAATGTCGCGCGTTGCGTGCGAAACGACTACGACGACCGGAATTGTTTCGGTTATGGGAGAAATCACCACGAATGCTTATGTTGACATACAGGAAATTGTCCGCAAAACCGTTCGGGAAATAGGCTATGACCGCGCCAAATACGGTTTTGACTGCGACACCTGCGCGGTTATATCATCAATACACGAACAGTCGCCCGACATTGCGCTCGGAGTGGACCGTTCGCTTGAGGCAAAGGAAGGCGAGATAACCGACGATTACGACACAGGCGCCGGAGACCAGGGAATGATGTTCGGATATGCCTGCAACGAAACGCCCGAGCTTATGCCTCTTCCGATATCGCTTGCGCACAAGCTTGCGAAAAGACTGACCGAAGTACGCAAGACGGGAGTTCTTCCGTATCTGCGTCCTGACGGCAAAACCCAGGTTACGGTTGAATACGAAGACGATAAACCGGTTCGCGTTGACACAATCGTCGTCTCATCGCAGCACGATCCGTCCGTTTCTCTTGAGGAAATTCGTAAGGGAATAATATCAAACGTCATCCGCGAGGTTGTACCCGGGGAAATGTTGGACGAAGAAACGAAAATATTCGTCAATCCGACCGGACGCTTTGTTGTCGGCGGACCGCAGGGAGACAGCGGACTTACCGGACGCAAGATAATTGTCGATACATACGGCGGTTATTCACGTCACGGCGGCGGCGCTTTTTCGGGTAAGGACCCGACAAAGGTTGACCGTACTGCGGCATATGCGGCTCGCTACATCGCCAAAAATATTGTTGCCGCCGGACTTTGCACACGCTGCGAAGTACAGATAGCATATGCGATAGGCGTTGCAAGACCGGTTTCTGTCATGGTTGAGTGCTTTGGCACCGAAAAGTACGACGAAGCTTTGATTTCGGCCGCCGTAAATGAGCTCATCGACCTTCGCCCCGCCGCGCTGATCGACAGATTCAAGCTCCGCCGTCCTATATACAAAGCTCTGGCGGCATACGGTCATATGGGACGCGAGGACCTGAAGGCGCCGTGGGAAAATCTTGATATGGCAATAGAACTGAGAAAAAGATTAGGCTGAACTTCCTATATCCGGGATGTCAAAAATTAAGTGAAAGCGTATACTGTTACAGGGGGGATTTTTCCCATGTGGTATACGCTTTCGGAGATTATAGTCTCGGTTTTTGCCGTTTACGGATTCTACCGTCTTTTATTAGATCTGATTTTTCCGGCAAAAAATAAGTCTGAAAAGGAACAAGATGTCAAACGAAAGAGATGAAATGCCCGAAATCTCGGGTCAAATACAGCATATCGTATATCAAAATGAGAGCAACGGCTACACGGTCTGCGAACTCTCCACAGACGACGGCGATTATCTGACTGCTGTTGGAATAATGCCTTTTATCGCCGTCGGAGAAACGATAAGCGCAATGGGAAAATGGGAAACGCATGCTAGCTACGGAAAGCAGTTTAAGATCGAATGCTATGAAAAACAGCTTCCAACCTCCGCCGGGGCTATACTCAAATATCTTTCGTCGCGCACGGTAAAGGGAATCGGACCGAAAACTGCGGAACGGATTGTTGAAAAGTATGGCGAAGACACGTTTGACGTTATAGAAAATCACCCGGAGTGGCTTGAAGATATTCCCGGAATTTCAAAAGCGAAGGCGATTGAGATATCGGAATCGTTCAGACAGAATTTCGGAGTCAGATCGGTAATGATGTTCTGCCGCGACTTTTTCGGACCCGCGACAGCAGTCAAGGTATATAAAAAATGGGGCGGCGCCGCTGTGGATTTGATACGAAGCGATCCGTATTTATTGTGCGAGGAAATAAACGGCGTGGGTTTTGATTGCGCAGACCGTATTGCCGCGACTCTGGGAATGGAAAAGGATTCTGTCCAAAGACTGCGCAGCGGGCTTAAATATTTTCTTTTATTCAACGCTCGTCAAAACGGGCACTGTTTTGTTCCGGAAGACAAGATGCTTCCGGCGGCTGCAAAAATGCTCGGTGTGGATGAAGACTCGGTTTCGGGCGCTTTGGCACAGCTTATCGAATCGGGTCAGGTTGTTGCCTCGGAATATGAGAACAGAAGGTGCATATACCTGAAGGACTACTACGATGCCGAGCGCTACGTTGCGGACAAGCTGGTTTTGCTCGACCGTCAGTGCGAATGTATTTCGCTCAAGGATGCGGATCGTTTTATCGAACAGCTCCAGTCGGAGCTGGGCATAGAATATGCCGCGATGCAGAAAAAGGCGATAAAACTTGCCCTCGGCGGCGGAGTTATGGTTTTGACGGGAGGACCCGGCACGGGAAAAACTACGGTTATACGCGCGCTGATGCTGACTTTTGACCGAATGGGATACAGTATAGCTCTTGCCGCGCCGACGGGACGTGCGGCAAAGCGTATGTCCGAAGCAACGGGGAGAGAAGCGAAAACGATACACAGGCTGCTTGAAATGGAGTATACGGATGAAAGCGAGCCTCGCTTCCGCCGCGGGGAGGACGATCGTCTTGACGACGACGTTATAATAATTGACGAGGCGTCGATGGTTGATATAAAGCTCATGGAAGCGCTTCTGAAAGCGGTGAAGCCCGGAGCGCGGCTGCTTATTATCGGGGATTCCGATCAGCTTCCTTCGGTCGGCGCGGGGCTTGTTCTGAGCGATATTATGGCGAGCGGAATATTCTCAACCGTAAAATTGAAGGAAATTTTCCGCCAGTCGGAAAGCAGTCTGATTGTAACCAACGCCCATGCGATAAACCGCGGAGAAATGCCGGAGCTGAGCTCAAAAAACAGCGACTTTTTCTTTATATCCAGGCAAAACGACGAGCTTACAGCGCGTACGGTCGCAGATCTGATCGTTAACCGTCTTCCGAGAAAGTACGGAGAAAAAATCAGAGATGAGATACAGGTCATAACACCGTCGCATAAGGGCGCTGCTGGCACAGACCGGCTGAATGAACTGCTTCAGGGCGTGTTGAATCCGCCTTCGCCCGGAAAAAAAGAGAAGAAAACTCACGAAATGATTTTCCGTGAGGGCGACCGCGTTATGCAAATCAAAAACAATTACGACATCGCATGGCAGAAAGACGGCGTTGACGGGATCGGCGTTTTTAACGGCGACATCGGAGTGATCATGTCGATCGACACAGAAACCGAAAGTATGATAATAAACTTTGACGACAAAATAACTCCGTATGGCTTCGACATGCTCGATGAGCTGGATCATGCCTATGCAATAACCGTCCATAAAAGTCAGGGCAGCGAATATCCGGTTGTAATAATACCCGCGTATATGTATTCGCCGCGTCTTTTAACGAGGAATCTGCTTTATACAGCCGTTACGAGAGCGCAGGAGATGGTTATTATCGTCGGAGACGCCGGCGTTGTTTCGGCTATGGTCGAAAACGACCGCCGTGATATACGCTATACGGGACTTGCTTATATGCTGTCAGAAAGCGTTAACAGCTGAAGTAAATAATCAGAAAGGAAAAAACGCATGAACGATAATAAAGACCGTGAACCGGTCACGTTCGGAGAAACGCGGCCGGTTACGCAAAAGGAGATCGAACCTGAATACGAGATCAGAAGAGTGCGTTCGACGATTCCGATATATCTTTCCGGAGCCGTATGGCTGGTTTGGGCTTTGCTGCTGCCGCTTTATATGTGGTATCATTTTCTCGGAGCAGCTGCGGTGTCGGGAATTGTTTATCTGATCGGGTCTCGTTTCTGCGCTCCGACAGATGTCCGCATACCAAAGCATAAAAAAGCGCAGAAAACCGGCGACCGCGACGCCGACAAAATAATCAGCGGCGGTGAAAAGGAGTTGGCGTCTGCGTCTGCGTCACTGACGGCAATAACCCGTATTGACCGTGAATTTGCAGAAACTGCGTCGCGCGTCATCGGCTGCGGATACAAGATAATCGGTTATCTTTCTCAGAATACCGCACAGGTTCCGCTGATGAGACGGTTTTTTAACTACTATCTTCCGACTCTCGGAAAACTTCTGAGGTCTTATGTTACGTTTGCCAGTCACGGCGCGGACGGAAAAAACGTAACCGAATCAATGAAAGAGATAAAAGACGCTGTCGGAGCTATGGAAAACCTGTTTTTACGTCAGCTTGACAAAATGTTCTTTGATACCGCGCTTGATATTTCAACCGATATCGACGTACTGGAAGCAATGCTTGCAAAAGATTCCGAAAATCAGGAGATTTAACCAAAGAGTTTACATTTGCTTTTTGATACGTTCGAGAGCGCTTTTTTCGAGGCGAGATACCTGCGCCTGCGATATACCGATTTCCTCGGCGATTTCCATTTGAGTTCTCCCTTTATAAAATCTCATGGCGAGGATGTTTTTTTCTCTGTCGCTGAGTTTTTTGATCGCTTCTTTAAGCGCGATATCTTCAATCCATGCCTCTTCGCATTCGCCGAGGTCGGATAATTTATCCATAACGCACATTTCGTCTCCGCCGTTTCCGCTGCAAACCGGTTCGTAAAGAGACACCGGCGCAATGATAGCCTCCATCGCTTCGGTGACCGACGTTTGATCGCACTCTATGCCGTTGTCGCATAACTTTGCGGTAATCTCGTCAACGGACGGCTCGTGTCCGAGCCGTGCAAGCTCGTCGCGCGCCGAAAGCGCTTTGTATGCAAGGTCGCGCACCGAGCGGCTTACTCTGACGCTGTTGTTATCCCTTAAATACCGTTTTATTTCACCAATTATCATCGGAATCAACGTACAAATACGAAAAAGCGGTTAGGGGTCTTTGGATAGTCGGACTTTTTTGCGAGGCTTCGGGAGGGAAGCTGTACTCGGCGTTTGTCCCGGGCGGAACTTAAATTTCTGAAATATCATAAATGATAAAAATCATAAATGATAAAAAACATGAATGTTTTATGAAAATGAAAACCGTGGAAGATATGGAAGAGGCTGCTGTAAAAATTTAGAAACAAAATGTTATAAAAAATTTACGAAAAGTATTGACAATTCAGAAAAGACATGTTAGACTTTTATTACAATTTTGAAATATTTGTGTTAAGGTAGAGGCGCGGTGTTTAAGAGTAGCATGACGCAAAGGAGTGTCCGCTCGCATGTGAAAGGAATCATCGCCGAGGATATACGGTACGGATTTTGCCGTATATACCGGTATTGCAGATAATATCTGCCGTACTGTCACTTAGGTGGAGAGCTATTACAGGACTATTGGTGTTATCATGTGCCGCAGTGATCGTTTTCACCGCGGCACTTTATATTTCGACAAAAAAGATATTGAAAAGGAGAAAAAAATGAAAAGGATTATCAGCACACTTCTTGCGCTTATAATGATTATGGGCGCCGTATTCGCATTTTCAGCATGCAGTTCAGCTTCCGGAGCAAAGGATCTTGAGGAAGTAAAGGCAAAAGGAAAGCTTGTCGTCGGTATGGAGTGCGCATATGCGCCCTACAACTGGGCTCAGGCAACTGAAAATGAATTTACAGTAAAAATTTCCGACAATATGTATGCCGACGGCTATGACGTTCAGATCTCAAAGCTGGTTGCCGAGCATCTCGGCGTTGAGCTTGTTATAAAGCCGATTGAATGGAACGGACTTACCGCGGCGCTTAACGCAAAAGATATTGACATGATTATAGCAGGTATGTCTCCCACGGCTGATAGAAAGCTGAGCATCGACTTCTCGGATACATATCTGGACAGCAATCTTGTTATTGTAATAAAGAAAGATTCTGCATATGCCGGCGCGGAAAAGATCGCTGATTTTGCCGGAGCAAAGATTACAGGTCAGCAGAGCACTTTCCACTATGACGTTATTGACCAGATAGAAGGCGTAAAAAAGCAGACCGCGCTTCCCGACTTTGCGGCGCTCATACAGGCTCTTTCTTCCGGTGCAATAGACGGATACGTATGCGAAAAGCCCGGTGCGATATCCGCAGTCACATCAAACAGCGACTTTACATTTATCGAATTTGAGGGTAATAACGGATTTTCCTATGACCCCGATGAAGCGTCGATCGCAGTCGGAGTCAGAAAAGGAAGCAGTCTTACCGCTGAAATAAACAAGGTTATCGCATCCCTGTCTGTGGAAGATAAAGAAGGCATGATGACCGCGGCTATCGGACGTCAGCCTGTATCGGACGCTGAATAATAACTTCGAATTAAACGCAAATGAGCTTTTTCGGATGGATTGCAAAGCTCTTATCGGAATATTGGCGTCTATTTCTTGAAGGTACCGCCTACACGCTTATAATGGCGCTTGTCGGCACTGTCGCAGGCTTCCTTATAGGATTGCTTGTGGCTATGGTGAGGACCGTGCCGGTCAGAAAAACGGATTCGGCAGTAAAGAAAATTCTGATGAGGGCGGTTAACTTTGTTCTTTCCGCGTATGTTGAAATAATCCGCGGAACGCCTATGATGGTCCAGGCGCTGATCATTCATTACAGTCTGTTCGCAAGAATCGGACTTCATCCGTTGCTTTCTGCAATAATCATTATATCGGTAAATACCGGCGCTTATATGGCGGAGATTGTCCGCGGCGGAATTATATCGATCGACCGGGGGCAGGTCGAGGGAGCAGAAGCGATGGGTATGACGCATATGCAGACGATGTGTCTCGTCGTTCTGCCGCAGGCAATCAGAAACATTATGCCTTCGATAGGAAACGAGTTTGTCGTTAATATTAAGGACAGCTCGGTGCTGAGCGTAATTTCGATAACAGAGGTTATGTTTATGGCAAAGTCTGCCGGCGGAACGTATGCACAGTTCGTTCCGGCGTATGTAATCTGCGCGGTTATATACTTTATTCTGACTTTTTCGGTAACGAGACTGCTGCGTCTGGCGGAGAAGAAAATGGACGGCGAGGAGTCATATGTAATCTGCGGTTCTCAGACGGATTTTAATTCGCAGATCCGAGTAGCGGAGGAGGATGAGACGCATGTCGGTGATTGAAGTTTCGCATCTTAAGAAATCCTTCGGAGAAAATGACGTTCTGCACGATATATCATTTTCTGTAAACAAAGGAGACGTAATCAGCGTTATAGGTTCGTCCGGTTCCGGCAAAAGCACAATGCTTCGCTGCATAAATATGCTTGAAACTCCGAGCGGCGGAAAAATATTGTTTAACGGGGAAGATATCGGCGACAAAAGCGTGTCGCTTACGGAATACCGTTCAAAGGTCACAATGGTATTTCAGAGTTTTAACCTGTTCAACAATATGAATGTAATGAAAAACTGCATGGTCGGAACGCAGAAGGTTCTGAAGCTTCCGAAAGAAGAGTCGGAGGCGCGTGCCGAGAAGTATCTGTCAAAGGTCGGAATGTCGGCGTATAAGAACGCAAAGCCGAGACAGCTTTCAGGAGGTCAGAAGCAGCGCGTTGCGATTGCCCGTGCGCTCTGTATGGAGCCGGAGGTCATACTTTTTGACGAGCCGACTTCGGCGCTTGATCCGGAAATGGTCGGTGAAGTATTGTCGGTTATGAAATCGCTTGCTTTGGAAGGACTTACGATGATAATCGTTACTCATGAAATGGCGTTTGCGCGCGATATTTCAAGCCGCGTTATCTTTATGGACCGCGGATATATTGAGGAAGAGGGTCCTCCGGAGCAGATATTCGGGCATCCGACAAAGGAACGTACAAGGGAATTTTTGTCGAGATATTTCGGCAACTGAATATAAAATAATAAAATCGGCGAGAGTGAAAATCACATCATTCCCGCCGATTTTTATTTTGCCTTTTTATTTTTCCGTATGCTGTTCCAACATTTCGAACAGGGCTGTTACCGCCGAATCGCGGCTTTCGTATTTTTCCTTACAGAATACGTTGTCGATTGAATATTTCCAGCCGTTTCCGGGATTGATTTTATACAGAACAACAATATGATTTTTTATTTTTGCGTATAAATTATTGTTTTTTGAGGTTTTCCACTTACGCGACCGGAAGTTTTCAAGCCGTGCCTGCCTGTTTTTAAAATCGCGCTCGCGTTTTCTTGCGGCTTCCGGATTTCCTTCCATTTTTCCGGCGCATATGCATCCGACATTGAGATAGCGGTAATTCGGATGCGCCATGTGATGAACGTAGCGAATGATTTGATATCCGCACATTTCACAGATGCCGACCGGTTCTCCGAGATCGGAAATGCCGATGCAGCTCCAGCCTGAATGAGGAACGTCGTCGCGTTTCCACAAATTATCTGCTTCTTCCAACTTTCTCTGAAGCTCGGCACGTTTTTCGTCATTCATTTCGTGTTGACATGGGGCTGTTTCCGAAACGTCCGGCCGGTCGTTTTCCGAAAAAATAACGGTTGGGTCTTCGCTGTTTTCCGAATTTATGTCTGGTGAATCGTATTCATCGTTTGCGTCAGAAACAACGTTCTCGGGCTCATCGGCGTCCGCTGTTGAGGAAGCATCAGACGGTTTGACAACGTCTGCGTCAAAGCCCAAAGAAGGAGCCGCTTCCTGTTCTTCAACCTGATCGCTTACCGGCGCCATGTCTGATTTTTCGTCGCTTGCGATATTTATACCGACCGGATTTTCAGGAGTTTCGTCGCTGATATGCGTCGTTTCGGGCGACGTCTCATTTTGAGGCTCTGTTTTTTCGGGCTCGCCGCTGCTGCGGTTTTTAAAATATTCTATTGATATATTGCGCGGCTGGGGAAGCCTGTCAAACTTAACAAGACAGCTTCCGCGGCGTCCATCAACAGACAGTATTAAGCCTTTCCCGAAAATGTGATGTTCAACTTCATCGCCGTTCTTGAGCGTTTCCCGTTCATCAAGCTGTTCGTTTGACCGGTTGACGTATGCCAGGCTTTCTTTTGCAAGCTCCTCATCGATCAGACCTACACGCGTATAGTTGTTTGTGCCGATCTCATTCAAAAAACGCGACGGAAGTTTTTTGGCGCCCACCTGCGAATATCCCTCGGAGTCCATCAGAAACAGACGGTCTTTTGCTCTTGTAATTGCTACGTAGCAAAGACGGCGTTCCTCTTCAAGTCCCGGCTTTTTCCGTTCTTCAATCGTTTTTGACGAAGGGAAAATTCCTTCCGTTAACCCGACGATAAATACAACGGGGAACTCAAGTCCTTTTGCCGAATGTATTGTCATCAGTTTAACCGCGTCTCTGGGTTTGTCGTCATCCTCGTCTGATTGAAGCGCAAGCTGCTGCAAAAAATCAATAAGTGAAAGGTCTTCGCCGAAGTTGGCTTCAAATTCGTTTGCTATGCGTTTAAATTCGGCAAGGTTTTCAAAACGTTCCTCGTCTCCGAGCTCACGGATATACTGTTCGTATCCGCAAGCCTCCGAAACTTTATTAACAAGCTCTGAAATTCGAAGCGATTCGCTTTGAATACGCATCTCTTCAATAAAATTTACAAATTCAGGTGCGTTGCTGTTTTTAAACGGATTGTCGTCGGAGTGGGCTTTGAGCGTTGAAAAGAGACTTTGGCTGACGTTTTCTTCGGAAGAAAGGGTTTCGCGTTCACGCAGCTCTTCCAGCGCCGACATTTTACCGCTTCCGAATTTTCTCCTCGGCTTGTTAATGATACGCCTGAAGGAATTGTCGTCGTCAAAAGCGATCAGTTTCAGGTACGCTATCAGGTCAAGAACTTCCATGCGTTGATAAAACTTAACTCCTCCGACTATTTCATATGGAATGCCGGTTTGCGTAAGTCTTTTTTCAACAACGCGCGAAAGAAAGCCTGATCTGTATAGAACGGCGATGTCCGAATATTTATTTAATTTGTCCTTAACCAAGTCCTTTATCGTGTCGGATATGATTTTGGTTTCATCAGAGTCGCTTTTTGAATGAAAGTGAATAACCTCTGCTCCCGGCGGAGAAAGAGTGAAGAGGTCTTTCTTTAGCCGAAGACTGTTTTTGTCAATCAGAGAATTTGCGCAGCTTAGAATCTGCGGAGTCGATCTGTAATTTCTGTTAAGGAAAATTGTCTGTGTCGGAGTATGAAGAGTATCAAAATTGACGAGCAGCTTTACGTCCGAGCCGCGCCATTCATAAATATTCTGATCAGGATCTCCTACAATCATTACATTTTTATACATGCCGCTGAGAATGTCAACCAGCCGCATTTCCTTTTCGGAGCTGTCCTGAAACTCGTCTACCATTATGTAATTAAGCCGTTCCTGCCATTTTGTGCGGACATCGCTGTCGGTTTCGAGCAGGTAGATCGCGAAGTTGATAAGATCGTGAAAGTCAAGAGCGTATATTGCCTTCTGTCGCTGCAGATAGTCTTCAATTATCTTATTGTCGTCGGTAGATACGTCGGGAAGAATGCGTCCGCCGGCAGAACTGCACATCTTCGGGACATAGTCGGTGTTCCGTTTGACATAACCGATCTTTTTAAGCATGCTTTCAAAGCTCGCGTGATCGAGCTTGAGCTCATATTTACGGTATATCTCTTCTAGTATGGCTTTTTGCTGCGAAGTGTCGATAATCTGGAAGCTTTTGTTCAGAAACAGTTTTTCCGGATTTGTTCTTAAAAGTCTTGCGCAGAAGCCGTGATACGTGCAGATAAGCGTTGTGTCGTATTCGGGACCAATCAATGCACGGATACGTCTCTTCATTTCGCCCGCTGCCTTGTTTGTGAAGGTTACGCAGAGGATGTTGTACGAATCTATGCCGTAGTCTTTGACAAGATATGCGTATCGGCTGACAAGCAGCTTTGTTTTGCCGCTGCCCGCTCCGGCGATTACGCGTACGAAGCCTTCTGTCTCTCGGACAGCTTCAAGCTGTTTGTCGTTCAGATCATTTAAAATATCCATATAGCTTTTTCCTCCGGATGTGGCGGAAACATTATATTTCATTTTACCATGTCTAATATTATTAATCAATCATATTTTAATTTTTTTCTCTCAAATACTGTGCCCGTTTTGTTTGAAAAAAATCACGTCCGTTCAGCGTTTTGCGTCTTGCAGGTACGAATTAAAACGCATATAAAAAAGACAAAACAAATCGAAAAAGCGAAAAAAGACAAAAACGGAGAAACATTTCGTAATCTCCGTTTTTCTGTTATGGTTTTAATTTACTGCGCAAACATTTTTGCGGCGCTGTTTTTAATCGTCCAGCAGTTCTTTCAGCATCAAGTCTTTTCTGCATAAAAACTGCCTTGTTATTTGATAACTTAAAGTATCCTCATATTGACATTCCGTTATTTTCCCGTCATCAAATGACAAAATCGAAGCGTCCGGACACCCCAAAATAATGGGCGAATGTGTAGCAATAATAAACTGTGAGCCGCTTTGCGCCGATTTGTATATATGTCTCAGCAAAGTTAATTGCCTTTGGGGAGAAAGCGCCGCTTCCGGCTCATCAATTATATATAACCCTGGTTTATCAAAATCTTGGATGAAATCAAGAAAACTTTCACCGTGAGACTTTTCGTGATAATTTTTACCCATATATTGTGTAACGCCGACCGTGACAACGTTGAAAAAGGTTTCAGCCCGAAGAAAAAAACCGAACCGGGTACGATAAATTCCCTTAATCAGTGTGACAGAGCCGCTTAAAGAAGAAACATCATTATACGTGCTGAATCTGTAATTGATTGTACCTCCTTCGGCGTTAAAGCCAAATGCAACCGCAATCGCTTTCAGCAAAGTTGATTTACCCGAACCGTTTTCACCCGTAAAGAAGGTTACATTCTTTGAAAAAAGGAGTTCGGAAAAACTTTTGAGTGAATTTATCTTATGCAGATAAGAATGTTTGTCAACAGTGTCCCAGTCAATACTGACTCCTCTGATGAATAATTCCGGCATTTTTTCACCGTCTTTCCGTGGATTAATTATATCATAAAAAAGCAAATGGTTCAATCGTATTTCACAGTTTCAAATCCGGGCGTGTCTCTAAAAAACGGAAATGTATTTACATAATACCGAAAAACGGGAGATATTTTTGAAATCTCCCGTTTTATTTTTAAAAAGTCAAAAAACGCGCCGCGGTTATGGACTTTGCGCCGTATTTAGGTTTTGCCGGTCAAAAATTCTTTGTCAGTCCGCCGTAATCAAAACACCGCCGCAGGGGGACAGCGCAACCGCGCAGACGCCGTCGGCGTCACGGACCACAGGCACCCGTCCCTTGCCGCTGTATGCGGTTACGGTGCGTTCCGGATCCACCGTGAAGGTCACGGTACGGTCCTGAGGATGTTCGTCGTAGGGGTCGTCAGCTGCTGCGATAAACAGCGCTTTTTTGGCGCTGTCGTTTCGCCCAACCATTTCGCCCACAACAACAGGCGCGCCGTCGGCGGCGTGGACCAAACGGAAGACGCCCGTGTCTGCTTCTTCCTTTGAGGTCAGCGGCATGCCGTCCAGCCAAGGAGTACCCGCGAAGCCGACGAAATGAGTCTGCGTCCTGCGGTATTTCATGTACATTTCGCTCAGCGCGTGAATTTCTGTGTTGACGGTCTTGAGTTTGTCGTACTGTTCCGTTTTCTCGCCCTTGTTATCCAGTACCTGATTGCTCCACCAGCCTGCCGTCCAGCACGCCCACGTAATGACCTCCGCGCCGAACGCCATTGCCGTGTATGCCTGGAAACGAAGCTCGTTTTCGGAAACGAATACTTCGGGCTGATAGGAATTTACCTGAAGCACGATCCACATGGAGCGCCCTGTGTTGCGGCAGGCGTCGGCTACAATGCGGAGATTATCGTACATCTTTGGCACAGTGCAGTTGTACACGTAGAAATCGTAGCACAGATAGTCTGCGGGGACGTTCTTACAGTACTCCTCAATGTGTTCGGCATAGGTCGGCGTGCCCAGCTGATTTACGGTTTCGGAGGAATTGTTCTTCGAAACGGAGGCATAGTTGGGATACAGGTTAAGGTAGGTGAATTGATTGGGGAACATGGCGTTGACCTTACTATAAACACGCCCGTAATACGGAAAATCAAGGGCTGAGGGCTCGTCGCCGATGTCTATTCCCCAAATTGCAGGATGATCCTTAAAATTTGCCGCCCCGGCTTCATAGCTCTCCATGGGGTTGATCTTACTTAGCTGACCTGCCCGCTCGCCGTTGCCTCCCCACCAGCCGGGGAGAACACCATTGGCTACACAGCCGACTCCGTACTGAGCCATCAGGTCCAATGTGGCAGTATCTGTGGACTGCATTCCGATGACAAAGTCAATTCCGCATTCCCTCAGATCTCGGATATGTGCTTCGGAGCGGGCATAGCTCTGAAGACAATAGGTGCCGATATTGATTTTACTTCTGTTCATTCTTGTATTCATAGTCCGCTGTCCTTTCCCGGACGGGTCATACCGCCGTCACGGTCATTATATCAGATATATTCCGTAATTGCAAGCTTAATATATGCTGCTATTTACCTGCATATTCGCAAAGTAATTTTTTCAGAGGAATTTTGTCAAAATAAGACAGTAAATTTTGCGATTTTCCTGTTGACAACCGTATGAAACTATGATAGAATGAGTAAAATTGATGCAATATCAAATATAGAGGCGCGGTTTCCATCAGTAACTGAAGGTAATAGGTCTTCGCAAGACTAATCCGACAGCGAAAGGGGCAACTGCCGAAAGAAAAACTGTTGCGACGTTTTTCTTGGGTATACGGAGAAAATCCGTATAACTGTCGCTTGTGCGGAGAGCTATATGAATTGCAGAAAAGACCGAAAGGATAATCCGGTACGGACAAACCTTTTATACTGTATTTCCTTTCCCTCTTTGTTTTGTACTTTATTTGCAGCCGCACGGTGTTTGTCCCGTCCGGTTGTTTTTTTGTGCCGCCGGGATTGAACACACAAAAGGAGAGTAGCGTGAAAGTTCAAACATCATAGAGTGTTATGTAGCTATTTCACGCTTAAACAAACGCTAAAAATCAAACAGTCCGATTTTTGTCGGCAGATCCGACACGCGTTTGTTTCATTATTCTATTTGTGCGGCCATAGGCCGGATGGGGGGTTATTATGAAAAAAAGTACTGTTTTTCGCGGTGTGGCTACCGCATTGATTACACCTATGCAAGCCGGAGGCGAGATTGATTACGCCGCGTTCGGACGGCTGATTGACTGGCAGATTGCGAGCGGCGTCAAGGCGCTTGTCATTGCCGGGACTACCGGAGAAGGCTCCACGCTGTCCGATGAGGAGCACCGCAGTGTGATGGAATATGCTGTTGAACGAATCCGTCATCGTGTGCCTA
>JAQXSY010000007.1 GCA_029219205.1 Bacillota bacterium
GGCATAGCCGTCAAGCTAAACCGTCTTTTGCTTCAATGTTTTCTTAAGTCACCGCCCCATTTCCTCGGGCTTTATTCGTTTTCCCGGTTTTACCCGTTTTTTGAAATTATGAATAAATTATGAATATAAGTAAAAGAAGTCATCGGCGTAACCGTAAACATTCGTAAAATTCTCTTTCTTACGGATAACACCGATTTTCATTGTTTCTTTTATTGATTTTCTCATTTTTTATTATTATCCGCACACCCGGCAGGGGTTATATAACAGCGTCGGCGCGCATACCGGAGGATTAATGTTTCACAGCATGATAAACGGCGATGTTACAAATAATGCTCCGGCGCTTCTCATCCCTGACGGAATTAAGTTGGCTTTTTCCAGGTGCTTTTCAAATGTTATTTATCCTTAAAAAACGCTTGACCGGAATAGCGTTCTCTGCTATAATGAACACATACAAGCATCCGAACCACGGAAAAATGCGAAAGGAATCAGGAAAAAATTATGAGAATCAACTTCTTCGGTACCAGTCACGGCGTGCCCGAAGCAAACCGCCGTTGCTCCTCCGCGTTAATCACGCTCGACGAAAACCACCGCTATTTTATAGATATGGGAACCTGTTCCATTGAAAATCTCGTCACGTGCGGTATCTCGGTCGACTCAATTAAAGCAATATTTCTGACCCACATGCACGGCGACCACACCAACGGTCTGATTGACTTTCTTGATCTTTGCAGCTGGTACTATCGCAGCGCCACGCCGAGCGTGTTCTTTCCCGAAACAGACGGCATAGAACCGATGAAAGCCTGGCTTGCAGCAAACGGAACCGAAATGCGCTCGGATATTCCGCTGGAAACCGTTCATGAAGGCGTTCTTTACGACGACGGAATTCTGCGCGTCACCGCTTTCCGTACAACTCACTGCCGAACATCATACGCATACCTGCTTGAAGCCGGCGGCAAACGTGTGCTTTTCACCGGAGATCTCAACGGAGGACATCTCGACAAGGACTTTCCGATGCAGACCGCGCAGGAACAGCCCCTCGACCTTGCGGTTTGCGAAAGCGCTCATTTTCCCACAACCGCTTACGCGCCGATTTTTAAACAATGCAAGATCAACCGCGTAATCATAAATCATTATCAGACAAGAGCAATTCCAAACATTTTCGAGCTCGCAAATCAGGTCGCGCCGCTGCCTGTTTCGATTGCAACAGACGGTATGGAAGTAATCGTCTGACCTGATGCCTTCAAAATTCCGCAGTTAAAAACCCGCCGGAAAAGGATTCTTTTTCTCCGGCGGGTTTAAATACGGTAATTTAAGAATTATTGCAAAGACAACGGATATCTCGGGGATCAACGACTGATTTTGCACCGAAAACGGTCTGAATCAGCCGTTTTTTTCTATGATCAAAGTAAAACAGCAGCATTGCAGCGTTTATCGGCGGGAGCGATTGATGAATCAAGATTACACATCGCTTCGGTTTTACAGAATATCTATATATTCGCCGTTCAGCGCCTTGTTCATGCTTCTGACCGCGCAGAATTTTCCGCACATGGAGCAGGTATCGTCGTGCTCCGGCTTTCTTTCGTCACGGATTCGCTTTGCGGTTTCGGGATCAAGCGAGCATTCCCACTGTTTTTCCCAGTCCAGCGTTCTTCTCGCGTCAGCCATACGGTCGTCGATATCTCTTGCGTGAGGAATCTTCTTTGCAATATCCGCGGCGTGAGCGGCAATCCTGGATGCTATGATGCCTTGCTTTACGTCGTCCACATTTGGAAGCGCCAAATGCTCTGCGGGGGTTACGTAGCAAAGGAATGCGGCCCCCGATGCAGCCGCAATAGCACCGCCGATCGCGGAGGTGATATGGTCATAGCCCGGTGCGATATCGGTAACGATGGGGCCGAGCACATAAAAAGGCGCGCCCATACAAATAGTCTGCTGAAGCTTCATGTTTGCTTCAATCTGATCCATCGGCATATGTCCCGGACCTTCCACCATGACCTGAACGTCCTTCTCCCAAGCACGCTTTGTGAGCTCTCCGAGTCTGACAAGCTCCTCGATCTGACAAACGTCGCTCCCGTCGGCAAGACAGCCGGGACGGCAAGCGTCGCCGAGAGAGATTGTCACGTCGTATTCACGGCAGATTTCAAGTATTTCATCAAAATACTCGTAAAAGGGATTTTCCTCGCCCGTCATACACATCCACGCGAACACGAGGGAACCTCCGCGAGATACAATATTCATCTTTCTCTTGTGCTTCTTTATCTGATCGATGGTCTTGCGTGTAATTCCGCAATGGAGTGTTACAAAGTCCACGCCGTCCTCCGCATGAAGCCTTACCACGTCGATAAAGTCTTTTGCGGTAAGGGTTGCAAGGTCACGCTGATAATGAATGACGCTGTCATATACGGGAACCGTGCCGATCATGGCAGGACACTCGCTTGTAAGCTTTCTGCGGAAGGGCTGTGTATCACCGTGAGAGGACAGATCCATAATTGCTTCGGCTCCCATATTAACCGCTGCCATGACCTTTTCCATCTCTACATTATAGTCCTTGCAGTCTCTGGACACGCCGAGATTGACGTTTATCTTCGTACGGAGCATAGAACCGACGCCGTTGGGATCAATGCAGGTATGTAATTTATTGGCGCAGATAACTGCCTGTCCTTTTGCGACAAGCTCTCTGATCTCTTCCTCGGTTATGTATTCTTTTGCGGCGACCGCCTTCATTTCGGGAGTGATGATGCCGCGTCTTGCGGCATCCATTTGAGTTGTATAGTTTCTCATTTTCTTTGGTTCCTTTCAAGCATGATTATTTGGCAAATTGGCTGTTAAGATCAAAAGCGTGATTCATCGGACCAGAGCCGCGGCCGAGATCGAGCATAGCGGCAAGGGCGCCCGAAATATAGTCCTTCGCTCTCTGGACGGAGACTTTAAGATCATACCCTTTGGCAAGATTGGAGGCTATGGCCGACGAGAGTGTACAGCCCGTGCCGTGCGTATTTGGATTGTCGATTCGCTTACCGAAGAACCATGTGTGCTCTCCGTTTGCATAGAGCAGATCGTTTGCGTCGTTTATGCTGTGCCCACCCTTGAGAAGCACGGCGCAGTGATAGGTTTTACTGATAATATCGGCGGCGCTTATCATATCCGCTTCATTATGAATTGAAATACTTGATAAGACCTCTGCTTCGGGGATATTGGGTGTTACAACGGTTGCAAGAGGAATTAAGTATTCCTTGAGAGTGTCAATTGCGTCCTCGCTGATCAGCCTTGCTCCGCTTGTGGCAACCATAACGGTATCCACCACAATATTCTCCGCTTTATGATATTTCAGTCTGTCTGCAATGGTTAGGATCAGCTCGCTTGAGCTTACCATACCGATCTTGACGGCATCAGGGCGAATGTCCTCAAACACCGCGTCTATCTGCCGCGCCAAAAATTCGGGAGTCGCTTCCTGTACTCCTCTTACGCCGGTCGTGTTCTGGGCCGTCAGCGCCGTAATCGCGCTCATGGCATAAACACCGTTCATCGTCATCGTTTTGATATCTGCTTGAATACCGGCGCCTCCGCAGGAATCGCTTCCTGCGATTGATAATGCTGTTTTCATTTTAATGACCATTCCTTTCTTACGCCCAAAGCGCGTTTTTCACGGTTTACCATACGGCAAATCCGAGCCGCGATTTATGGCTCATAAGTCACAAAAGGCGTAAGTTTGAAAAATTATTTTCAAACTTTCTCCTAAACATTATTTTTATCGAGCGACAGAGAGTGGTGCCCCCGGTCTGCCGCCGTATTTTTTAAATCTGTACTGTTGTAAAGTCGGTAATATAATAATCGCAGTTGGCTTTCATTTCGGCTTGTCTCGGTTCGTGTCCGTCATAGACCGCCGCAACCGGGAAGCCGTCGTTTTTCGCCGTCATCAGCGCGTGATACGCATCCTCGAACACAAGAGTTTCGGATTTGTCCGTTCCGAGATGGGCAAGCGCCGTTCGATATATCTGAGGACTGCTCTTGCCGCATCCTATCTCCGCGGTTGTAAAAATATCGGTAAAACAGCTTAGTATGTTCAGCCGAGTCAGCGCGGCTTCGACAAGATGTTTGTCGGTAACGGTAGCAACGCACATTTTTACCCCGTTTTGGTAAAGTCCTTGAAGAAACTCCCGTGCGCCTTTTTTAAGCTGAACGGTGTCTCTGTAAAAATCCCCGATCATAGCTTTTACGCCGTCTATGATCTCGGCAGCCGATAAGGCAACACCGTAATGGGTGCGATAATATTCGGCTGATTGCTCCAGAGTAAATGTTTTGAATGTTTCTGTGAGATTTTCTTTCGGCTCTATCCCAAGGGACCGAAGATAGTCATCGCCAATGGTATCCCATATTGACATCGAATCAAGAAGTGTGCCGTCAAGGTCGAATATTGCTCCTTTTATCATTTTGCCACCGCTTGCTCGGTGAGAGCTTTCAGTTCGGAGGCTGCGCTCCTGATATCCTCTGAGGCGAATATGGCGCTGATTACCGCAATCCCGCAGATACCGCTGCCTTTGAGCTGTAAAACATTATGCTTTCCGATACCTCCGATGGCAACCACGGGAATACTCACGGCTTCACAGATTGCCTTGAGCGTTTCGTGGCTCACGTCATCGGCATCAGCCTTTGATCCCGTATGAAATACCGCGCCGACACCGAGATAATCAGCACCGCGCTGTTCGGCAAGAACGGCTTGCTCTACGGTCTGCGCAGACACGCCAAGTATCTTATCCTCTCCGATGAGTGCGCGGACATCGCCTGCTTCCATATCGCTCTGTCCGACGTGAACGCCTTCGGCATTCATCTTCAGCGCGATCTCTACGTTATCGTTGATTACAAAAGGAACGTGATATTTTCTGCAAAGCTTTTGTATCTCTATCGCTTCGGCAAGAAACGCAGCATCGTCAAGCGCCTTTTCACGAAGCTGAACGAAGGTTGCTCCTCCTTTCAGAGCTTCATCGACCTGCTCGTAAAGAGACTGTTCTCCGAGCCAAGAACGGTCTGTTACCGCGTACAAAAGCAGATCTTTTTTATCGCACTTCATATTTTGCTCCCTTATTCAGAGTTTCCGCATCCATATTGTAGATTGCATCTATGATGCGGTTGCGAAGAGAGGAATTGCCTTCGCCTGCCTGCATACCTGCAACACCGATCTCTCCTGCAAGCCCCATTACACAAACGGCGGCAGCAACAGCCTCTGTTTTATTATTGGGGTTTGCTGCGGCATAAGCGGTGGCAACGCCCGAAAGCTGACAGCCCGTACCCGTAATCTTGCTCATTTCGGGATGACCGTTGCGGATAACATAGCACTTCCCTTCATCGGCAACGAGGTCGATTGCGCCTGTAATGGCAACAATGGTGCGTGTCTTTGCGGCAAAGCTCTTTGCGAAGGCGACCATCCGATCGAGGTTGTCCTCGGTCACGGTATCCGCCGCATCCGCGTCTACGCCTTTCGTCGTTCCGCTTCCGAGAGCGAGTGTTTTGATCTCCGAGATGTTTCCGCGAATAACGTCAAATTTCACCTTTTCCATAAGCTCAATTGCGGTGTTGGTTCTGAGTGCACTTGCGCCGGCGCCGACAGGATCGAGCAGAACGACGTGCCCCAATTCATTTGCTTTTGCACCAGCGATAAACATCGATTCAATGCTTCTTTTATTCAGCGTTCCGATGTTGATGTTGAGTCCTCCGCAAATGGAGGTGATGTCTGAAACATCGTCCGGCTCATCCGACATTATGGGGCTGCCTCCGCAGGCGAGAAGCACGTTTGCCACGTCGTTTACAGTCACATAATTTGTGATATTATGTACAAGCGGAACAGTTTTTCTTACATTTTCAAGACAGTTTCCAAGCATTTTCTTCCTCTTTCTCCGATTTTCGGAATATAATTCAATCATCCAGCGGAAACCGACCAAGCAAAAAGGAAGTCACCAACTACGGTAACTTCCCCCAAAATTCACTTATGTTCAGGCATCCCTACGTTGGCATTATCCAAATCAGGTTAATGGGTCGAAGGTCGTACCTTCCTCTCAGCCTGTCCGCGCATATCGGCGCATCAAGCTCCCCGCTGTTTAATTGTCAGTCGTATTGTACACTATTTTCAGTAAGAATTCAATAGGATACAAAAAAAATTAACAACTAAAACCCAAAGCAAGAGTTTATGGAGTGCAGAAAGCCTTTCACGGCAAGCACGCAGCCAACCTTACGGACAACGAACGGTTTTGCGACTTTTATTTATTATTCTCCTGCCGTTTCTTCATTTTCCTCCAATTAAGAAATCCATATACGTCGTTGAAAAAGAAAGCGACAAAACATACAATAACCGAAATGTATCGGATGTCCTCCATGCCGGCCAAAACCCACAAACAAATCAGAACGATATCATTTACGGCATATGCCAAGGCATGATACGGACTTCTTCTGAAGGCGAGATATACTGCAAGGAAACTTGTTGTAACCGAAATGGTACTCGGCACTATGTTCGCCGTATTGAAAAAATCCAGGATAAAATAAAATATGACAGTCACGGCAGCTGTAAAAAGCCACATAACCACAGTTTCTTTCTTACTTATGCCATTGACCTTTACTTCTGCCCTGTTACCGTTATAAGGGTTTTTGAGCCAAGAAATAAACGCAAAAATTGCCATTGGCATTGTCATACCAAGATAAGTAACCATCTCTCCGTAATAATCAAAAGAAAATGAAATAATTCCGTATAACAAACTGAAAACCACCATCATCAGTTGCCCAAACGGATTCCCTTTGGCATTGAAAATAAGTGAAGTTACGCCGACAAGCGACGCTGACAGCGTCAAATAATTCTCTCTGTCAAAAATACAGAATGAGAGCACAATCAGGATTACGGAAGAACACCATAAAATTATCTCTGACTTTGAAAAGTACCCTGTTATTTTTTCAAATTTTCGCATAATGACCTCCAAAAAAATAAGCATCCGAATACACATCTTCTAAGACCTAACGATGTGCAAACGAATGCTTTAAGCATTGCTCTACCCGGTGGCAGTATTTCATATTTATGATTTTGTGCCGTAAACCTATTTAATAACATTAAAAAATCATTTCAGCCCAGCATTTATGTATATAAATCATATCACAAAAATGTGAATAATTCTACCACTTTATAG
>JAQXSY010000008.1 GCA_029219205.1 Bacillota bacterium
TCCTGTCCCAGCATGTTTTGTGAGGGGACAGGATTTTTTTCGTTTTTCTGTCTTCTCAACTTAAAAATGTAACAGGAGGCTAAAAAAATGAAAAACGAGAAAATTCCGTACAATATCTATCTTAACGAAGCTGAGATGCCCACAGCATGGTACAATCTTCGTGCTGATATGAAAAACAAACCTGCTCCCCTTCTTAATCCTGCAACGCATCTCCCGGTAACCGAAAACGAGCTTTCAAATATTTTCTGCGAAGAGCTTGTCAAGCAGGAGCTCGACTGTGACACACCTTATTTTGAAATTCCGGAAGAGATCCGCAATTTCTACAAGATGTACCGTCCGTCTCCGTTGGTACGGGCATACTGCCTTGAGAAAAAGCTCGATACTCCCGCCCATATCTACTACAAATTCGAAGGAAACAACACCAGCGGCTCACACAAGCTTAACTCTGCAATAGCTCAGGCATATTATGCAAAAAAGCAGGGGCTCAAGGGTGTTACAACCGAAACCGGTGCCGGACAATGGGGAACGGCGCTCTCAATGGCTTGTTCATATTTTGATCTTGAGTGTAAGGTATTTATGGTTAAGTGCTCCTATGAGCAAAAGCCGTTCCGCCGTGAAGTAATGAGGACGTACGGCGCGTCCGTAACTCCCTCGCCGTCAACCGAAACCGAGGTTGGAAAAAAGATTCTTAAAGAGCACCCCGGAACAACTGGAAGTCTTGGATGCGCGATTTCGGAAGCAGTTGAAAAAGCGGTCACCTCCGAAGGCTATCGATATGTTCTCGGAAGCGTTCTCAACCAGGTATTGCTTCACCAGACCGTTATTGGTCTTGAAACCAAAACCGCGCTTGATAAATACGGAATTAAGCCTGACATCATTATCGGCTGCGCAGGAGGCGGCTCAAATCTCGGCGGTTTGATCGCGCCTTTCATGGGTGAGAAGCTTCGCGGAGAGGCCGATTACCGTTTTATCGCGGTTGAGCCTGCGTCGTGTCCGAGCTTGACACGCGGTGTATTCGCATATGATTTCTGCGACACCGGAAAAGTTTGTCCGCTTGCAAAAATGTATACCCTTGGCTGCGACTTTATCCCCTCAGCAAATCATGCCGGCGGGCTCAGATATCACGGCATGAGCTCTATCCTGTCTCAGCTTTACCATGACGGACTTATGGAAGCAGTTTCAGTCGCCCAGACAAATGTATTTGACGCGGCTGAACAGTTTGCTCGCATTGAAGGAATACTTCCTGCTCCGGAAAGCTCTCATGCGATCCGCGTTGCAATCGATGAAGCGCTCAAATGCAAAGAAACCGGCGAAGAAAAGACAATTGTCTTTGGTCTGACCGGAACCGGATATTTTGATATGGTTGCATATGAAAAATACCACAACAAAGAAATGAGCGATTACATCCCGACAGACGACGAACTTAAAGTCTATCTGGACAAACTGCCGTCAATCGACTGAAAAAAGCAAAATGCTGCCCCGGTGCGTTTTTGAAAACGCACCGGGGCATTAATTTTTATTTCATTATAAGAGAACGCATATAGCGTACTGTGAAATCGATTCCCTTTTCGCCAAGTTCTCCGTTCCAGACACCCGAATGAGGTTCTATGCTGAGAGTTCTGTCATAGCCCTCGCGGTAAAGAATCGCAAATACAGTATTCCAGTCGATATTGTCAAGTCCGGCGGGCGGATCGTCAACACCTCTGCCGTTTATCTTGACGGAGCCCTTAATGTGCATATGAGCGACGCGTTTGCACCAGTTCAAAAGCTCCTGACGATAATCGTTTCCGCGGTAGAAACTATGTGAGCAATCAAATTTAAGCATCAGTCCGGGGACTTCTCCTAAAACAACCTCCCACTGCTTTGCGTTGCAAACAAAATTATTCCAATCGCAGTTATAAACTGCAATCATCATGTTGTACTGCTTTGCGTATTCAACAAGCTCGCCAAAATAACGAATTGCGTTTTCGTAATTACGGAAAAGCGATACTCCGTTGTTATAGTTGCATCCGCAAACGAAAACCTCGCTTCCAACTGCGTGAGCTGCGTCGATATTTCGCTTAATAAGCTCAACAACATTAGTGTCAAGTCCGTCTGCGCCAAGATTAGGCATGCTGTTCCATCTTCCGACCGAACCGACCGGAATGCCAGTTCTTTTGCTTTCCTCAATTATCGCCGGAACATTTCCGATAAATCTGTTGGTATCTTCGTCATTATTGCAGCAAAATTCAACAAAATCAAGGTTGCGCTTTGCGGCTATTTCAAAATTCGCCGGCGCATAATTACTGATTATTCCAAGTTTCATAAGATAAATCCTTTCTGAATTTAAAATTTAAATTTGAAATCGTATCACAGTCAAAAGAGAGTCCGTATAGACTCTCTTTTGTTTTTTAAACCATAAGATTATCGGTTTTGCTCGACATCTTCTGCTGAGCCATGACAAGCTTATAGTATATTCCCTTGTTGTCAAGAAGCTCACGGTGTGTACCGAATTCGGCAACCTTTCCGTGGTCAAGCACGAGAAGCTTGTCCGCGTTGCGGAGCGTTGAAAGTCTGTGTGCAATCGCAATGGTTGTACGGTTCTGTGCAACCTTACCCAAAGCATCCTGAATAAGCTTTTCGGTTTCAGTATCAAGCGAAGCGGTTGCCTCGTCAAGAATAAGTATTCTGGGATTATGAATAACCGCTCTGGCTATTGCTATGCGCTGACGCTCTCCGCCTGAAAGCGAGCAGCCGTTTTCTCCGACCAGGGTATCATAACCCTGAGGCAGAGACATAATGAAATCATGAGCGTTTGCAATGCGCGCGGCTTCAATAACTTCTTCTTCAGAAGCATTCGGCTTTGCATAAGATATGTTTTCACGTATCGTTCCGGAGAACAGAGTGGTTTCCTGAAGAACAACTCCGATCTGCGAACGAAGAGCTTCCTGAGAAATATCGTTTATATTGACATCATCAATATAAATCGCGCCTGAGTTGACGTTATACAAATGCATTATCAGGTTTATCAAGGTCGATTTACCTGAACCGGAATGACCTACGATACCGATCATTTCGCCCGGATTGATATGTACGGAAACGTCTTCAAGAACAGGAAGATAGCTTACATATCCGAAAGTGACATGGTCAACATTGATTTCACCCTCAATTTTGATATCAATAGGAAGTCCGATATCACTGATTTCAGGCGTTTCTTCAAGTATTTCGAAAACCTTGCTTGCAGAGGTCATAAACGTCGAGATTTCACGCGGAATGTTTGTCACCCATGTAAGCGGAGCATAAATAAGATTTGCATAAGCATAAACCTGATGGAGCGTACCTATACTCATCTCTCCTTTGAACAGCAGCATGTTTCCGTATACCATAATAAGGTAATTACCGAATCTCATTACAAAGCTGAGCAAAGTAAATACGGCTGAGTTAACTTTTTGTGTGCGCTCTGACATAACAGTTTGCTTCTGAAGAGCGTCGGTGAAACGATCGGTTTCGCGCTGTTCCTGTCCAAAGCATTTAACGACTCTGACACCGGTGATTATATCGTGAAGAACCCAGCTGGTTCTCGTGGAAAGGACCCAGTTACGGACATCACGCCGACGAATAAAGCGCCAGACTTTGTTTATCAGGAAAATTACGATCGGGATCGGAACGAAAATGAACAAACACATAACCCAGTTGACGGCAAGCATAACCACCAGGGCAAACACAAACGAAATTCCCTGGGAGAAAAGCGACGGGAACTGCGATATGATAAAGTTGTTCATGACCGACGTATCGTTATTAACGCGCCCCATTAAATCTCCTGCGGAGCGGCGCTGAATAGCGGAAAGCGAAAGCGTCTGAATCTTTTCAAAAAGAAGAGTTTTCAGCATAAGCGTAAACTTATTGCCAGCGATCGCTGAGCAGCGGCCCTGAATAATGCTCATTGCTCTCTGAACCAAATCAATTGATACGATCAACAGAACAATCGAAATAAATCCAAGCGTTGTACCGCGCGGAGTGCCTTCAATCGGCTGAATATACTTGTTTACGGCAATTGCTTCTACATATGGAACGATAAATGAGAACGCGACTCCAAGCAGAGATATAAAGAACGGCATCATCATTAGAAGACGCAAGCCCTTTGTCATACCCCAAAGCTTTCTGTAAACCTCAAGCTTATCGATACAGTTCGGACAGATTGTCGTTCCGCGAACGTAAGGACGTCCGCATTTCGGACAAAACCGTTCCGGCTTGTCGTTTGTAACCGGATCATAGTCGTGTTTTTCGTAGATGAGCGGAAGCGCCTGGACGATGACATTGTATCTGTCTTCGTTTCGTCCGTTTATGACCTGACAGATAAGCGTAGACTTGCCGTTAAACGTTGCGTATAGTCCGCCGTTTCCGTACATTACCTCAAAACGAAAGTCAGACGCTCCGTCCAAAGAAAATGTTGCGATAACTTCGCCGTTAAGCAGCTTGTATATGTATTTATTTGTAATGACAATATAGCCATTTACATATTTATTCTGATAGATATTGTAAGGGACACAGTATATTTGTTTTTCGTCGGAGCCCATAGCTTTCTCGACAGCCTGTTTATCGGCGTCCGGAAGCTCAAATTGCAGCTTCATTAAATCACATCCTTAATCGGCAGGTTTTTGTTATTAGTTATTACAGGAAAATTTCGATTTTCTTATAACTTGCCTGATCTATTTTCTTGGGATCCGGAATTATGTACTGTCCGCCGTCCATATCCGATATCATTATACATCCAGTTGTCTCAAGCAGACGTATCGACGTAAACGGCGAACCGATAATTATCGACGCTTCGCCTGCCGATGTAACGATATCAAGATAATGATATCCGAATTTTTCTTTAACCGAATTGATCTTAAATACCTCAGGAATGAAGTACCGCCTGTTAAGCTCTTCAGTAACGATTTTGCCGGTCTCCTCGTCAAAATCGCTGAGACGTCTGATCATTCCGATCTCTTTTCCGCTCTCGGTTTTATGCGGAGATACCGCTCTGATCGAAATAAATTCCGACAAATTGCTCATCGGAAACGCCCGAAGCGCGACAACTCTTTCAAATTTTTCAACTTTTCCGTCTTCGCCTGTCAGTTCAAGTGATATCAGGTTACCTTCCGACCTATAGAAACGAGCGTTTGCAGGAGTCAGATCAACTGAAACCCGGACATTGTCAAGTTCACCCAGACCGTCGTCGAGAAGTTCATCTTTTTCTTTATTGTTAGCGGCCATTGTTTCGCCCAGCCTTTCCTGTTATTTTAATTACATTCCCTGAAGAACGCGCTTCATAGCGTCGCTCTGGAGTTTATAAAGTCTGTAGTATAGTCCTTTTGCTTTGATCAACTCTTCCTGAGTTCCCATTTCTGCGATCTGACCGTTTTCAATCGCCATAATATAATCGCAGTCTTTAAGAGTCGAAAGTCTGTGAGCGATCGATATAGTTGTTCTTCCCTTAACAAGAACGTGCAGAGCCTCTTGGATCTGACGTTCGGTTTCTGTATCCATTGCTGCGGTCGCTTCGTCAAGAATCAGAATACGGGGATCGAGCAGCAGCGCGCGCGCAATCGATATTCTCTGCCGCTGACCGCCGGAAAGGCTCATTCCGCCCGCGCCGACGATCGTGTCGTAACCGTCCCAAAGTCCGGTGATGAATTCATGCGCGTTTGCAGCCTTTGCAACGGCAATTACTTCATCAAGTGTTGCGTCCGGACGCGCATAGCGAATGTTGTCGGTCAGCGTGCCTCTAAAGAGGAATATTTCCTGAGACACGATTGCAATTCCGCGCCTGAGCGACTGCGATTGTATATCTCTTACGTTTATACCATCAATTTCGACCGATCCGCTGACAACATCGTACAGTCGGTTGACAAGGTTAGCAATCGTACTCTTTCCTGCGCCGGTATGTCCAACAAGTCCGATATGATCTCCGGCATGAATCTTGAAGCTTACATCCTTAAGTATCGGGCGGTTGGGATTATAGTGGAAGCAAACACGCTTAAACTCGATATCACCCTTAATCGGATCAAGAGCAACCGCATCAGGTGAATCCGTAATGTCCGGAATAGCGTCTATAACTTCGTACATACGCTGTGCAGAGTTAAGCGCCTGAGTAACAAGGTCGGTAAAAGTTGTAAAGAAATTAAGAGGCGTAAATATCATTCCGAGATATCCAAAGAATGTCGTGAATTCACCGTAGGTCATGTGCATATTCATGACTTCGATACCGCCGAAGCCCCATATTGCTTTACTTGAAAGACCTATGAGCAAGCTGACAAGCGGAAAAATCGTCAGACTGATTTTGTTGTATTGAAGATTGGCTTCATAAAGCCGTTCGCTGTATTTATGAAATCTGTTTGTTTCATCCGTCTCTTTTGCAAACGCCTTAACAACACGGACACCGTAAAGTGAATCGTTCAGCACCGCGTTGACAGAGGAGGAACGTCTGTACAGCTTCGAATACATGCGCGACAAACCCGGCAGCATGAACTTGAATATCAAAACAACAAACGGAACCGGAATAAAAACAATCAGAGTCAGCTTCCAGTTCAAAGTCAGTAAGAATATTGTCAGGCCGATGAGGTTTACAGAATAGTAAATAAGCTGAGTCAACCCGTTGCAGAAGAATGATGTAATTTTGTCGGCGTCGTAGTTAACTCTTGTTATGAGCGATCCTGTCCTGTTTTTGTTGAAATATGAGAGCGACATCTTCTGCATTGCGCCGAAAACATCAAGCTTCATATCGCGCGACACCCTGGTAGAAAGCTTCGAATTCGCAAAGTTCTGAATTATACCTATAAAAGTCGTCAAAAGCGCCATCCCGATTATTACGAAAACAGTAATATAAACCCAAATCTCGGAATGCAAAGCACCGTCTTCGGCAATAACCTCGTCGAAAAGCACTTTACCGTTGATAATCGGGTTAATAAGCGCAACAAGCGAGCTTGCCGTCATACAAAGCAAAATTGCAATCGCCTGACGTTTATAAGCAAAGAAATATTTAAGCAGTCTTTTGAAAACCGCGCCTGAATTTGAGCAGTTCTCGCAAATACGGCGTTCCTGGTCGGCATACACTTTGTTGCATTTTGGACATTTGAGATTGAACTGTTCAAACAGAGGATCGTCTGCAGTAATATTGTTGCCTTCCTGTATTCGTCCGACTATGTCAACAAATGCAAACAGCTTCTTCTTTTTTGCGTTCGTACAAAAGGCGATCACAATGGTCGTATACTTTTCGTAAATCGCGTCCGCCTTTTCCTTGTTTTCCTTTTCCGAAAGATTCGGATCATTTTCAATGTGCTCGCCATGGTATGCAAGCAGTCTGTTTGACGAAACAAAGTTGTCGACATACATGCAGTTCGTCATTTTCAGATCGAACTCTGTGAACGAATTAAATTCTTTCGGTTCTTTTTTCTCTGCGTTTTTTTTGTGCTCAGCCAAGTGCGCATGATCATGTTCTTTATGATCTGTCTGCGCAGACACACGGTAAGGCGCGGCTAAGCAGTACATTTTCATCTTGTTTTTATCAACCAAGAGCCAGCTTTCGCCGAATTGACCGTCCGTGTTCAAGTCCAGAGCAAGCGCGACATCAATATCATCTTCTTTAATATTATGTTCGCTCATTGCCTTCAGGACTTCTGCTGTTGGTTTATCTAATGGCAGCATTTTTCCACCCCTCTCGCCGACATCTGAGACCTTTTATGTTATTACCCCAGTCGGTTTTGCTTTCTTGCTTATTATACTATAACCATGTTCGTAATTTTTGTCAAGTGGAAATAAAAAGTGCATAAATTTTTGTCATTGCAAATAATTATAATTTTAATTATTCTTTTTTTTTATTTATAGTGTCGCTTTTTTATTCAGATTTTTCACTTGACATAATTCCCGTTTTGTGTATTATTACTATTTTATTTTGACAAAAACAGGAGAGGAATGCGCATAATGACCGCAAGCAAAAGTTTTTCTGCTCCCCTCGCAGCTGCAAAACATTTTTTCCGCTCTGGTTATTTGTTAATTTGACGCCGCGTTTTCAATGATAAACTCCGGAACGACTTTCGTACGCATCAGAACCATTTTTATATAGGGTTTTCCGTAAAGCTCCGCCTGGGAAGAATATCCCCATTCGTTTATCTGTTCGTCCGTTATTACAATTCCCTCTTTTTCGGCTATCGCCTGAATTGTCAGAGCATAGAGAACAGATTTTTTGATTTCCTCTTCATTTTTTTCCATATATTCTTCAAACGAATCGGCTTCGCCGTTCGCCTTTACATATTCGTCAAGTGTGAGACCGCTCGCGGCGGCAGATGCTTCATAAAACTTCTTCTGATAATCGCACATATAGTTGAATGCGGTTTCGCTGAAAGTAATCCATTCTCCGGTTTCCAGAAGCATTGACACATAATCCGTTTTCTGCTTGTCAATCATCATTTCACGCAGCTTCTGCTTCAATTCGCCGATCGTTTTGAAGCCAAGCTGCTGCTGCTGTTCCTCAGTCAGCGCGTCCTCCAGCTCATCACCGCAGATGTAATTTATTTTTGTAACAAAAACTGCGTCCTTTCCGGCAAGCTCGGGAGAATTACTATATTCGTCCGGAAAAGTGACTTCGACATTTACTGTTTCTCCGGGCATGTGTCCGATCAACTGCTCAAGAAAATCGTCTATATAGGAGGTCACTCCTATAGTAACCGTAACGCCTTTTCCGCCGGTGCTTCCTCCGCTGAATTCAACTCCGTCGACCGAGCCGACATAGTCGATATTCACCATGTCTCCGTCCTCAACAGCGCGGTCCATAATTTTCTCGTAAAAAGTATACTGCGAGAGCATCTGGTCAATAAGCTGCTGCATACGGTCCTCATCGACTTTCATTACATAATCCGGATAGTCTATCCCTTTATATTCCGGAACATTTATGCACTCCGAAGCTTTAACGCAGGTTATATACCCGTTTTCATCAAGCCCCTGACCAAAATCAAAATCGATTTGTTCGTTGACGTTATTGTTTTCTTCTTTGCCGCATGCGCAAAATGCTCCCGTAATCAGCGTCGCTATAAGCATCAGCGCAATAATAACCTTTACTTTCTTCATATTACTTTCCTTATATTATATATTATATATTTTTTTGTGGTTTCACAGCTCGATCAGCGATTTGTCGGCGAGAGTCAGATTAACATTTCCGTTCTCTGTTACAACAACCATGTCTTCAATTCGTACGCCGTACTTTCCGGCAATATAGATTCCCGGCTCAACCGTAACAACATGTCCAGGACGAAGCACTTTCTTGCCGGCGGGGCTGAGGCGCGGAGATTCATGAATATACATACCGACACCGTGTCCGAGTCCGTGTCCGAAACAATCTCTGAAACCGGCATTTTCGATTATGTCGCGCGCAACCTTATCGCACTCTTCCCCGGTCTTGCCGGCTGAAATGAACTCGATTGCGCGGAGCTGCGCTTCAAGAACGGTATTGTAAATCGATTTCATTTCTTCGTCGGCTTTACCCAGAACTATTGTCCTTGTCATATCGGAAAGATAACCGTCAACAACCGCACCGAAGTCAAGCGTCAAAAATCCTTTTTCAAGCTTAACATCGCGCGGAACTCCGTGAGGCATAGATGACGCGCTTCCGGAAACCGCAATTATATCAAATGCGGACGCCTCCGCGCCATTTTTTCGCATAAAAAATTCAAGCTCAAGCGCAACCTCTTTTTCTGTCATGTCCGGCTTAATAAAATCGAGCATATGACAGAAGCCCTTTTCGGCTATCCTCTGAGCAGCTGTGATTTTTTCAATTTCATCGTTTCCCTTAATTTCACGCTGATCATCCAGCAAGGCGCCTATCGGGCACAAATTCAGTTCGTTCAAACCGGAGCGAAGACGCTCAAATTCCGAACAAGTCAGCATTGTATCCTCGTATCCGATGTTTTTGGCGTTTATTTCTGCAAACAGCCTTGTAAGCTGCTCAAAATACTTGCCTTTCATCATAATTACCTGAACTTCACCGGTCTCGTATGCCTTCGCCGCCTCAATAAACCTGAAATCCGCAAGCAAATACACCATATTTCTTGAAACAACGACATAACCGTCGGTATAATTAAAACCGGTGATGTATCTCCTGCTGATATCGGATGTAAGCAGGATCGCGTCCAGGTTGTCAGGTATATTATTTTGCAGAATAGAAATTTTTGACATTTTTTACTCCTTAATTTGTTTTATTTCCGCCGTTATAATGAGCGTTCCGCTTTTGACGGATATTATACATTCCCCTTCCGCTTCGTTGCTGACGCCAAGCGGATAATCGCAGCGAAGCGTCTGACCGTCAAGTTTGTACTTCATTTTTTCAAGCGACACACCAACCGCGTCGCCGCCGTGTGCAAACACGGAAATATAGCCGGTCGTGACAGATTCCGATGAATAAATCTCGCGCAGTTCGTCATTGAGCACTATTTTTGAATCGCAGACGGCAGTCACAGCGAAGTTTCTGCTCAAAAGCCAGCCCCGAAGGCGTTTGTTTGCAAGGAAAGCGAGCGTCTGTATGTTGGCAAGAGTATGATCGAGCCTACCGCCGAGTCCGCCGTAAATATAAAAAACACTGCATCCGCGATTTATTCCTGCCTCAACCGCCATACCGGTGTCGGTGTCGTCTTTTTCACGCGGACATACAACCGCGCCTTCCGGTATCGTGCCGTCGTATGAATCAAAATCGCCTAGTATAAGATTTGGAGTCAGCATTGCTTTTGAGGCGGCCGAAATTCCACCGTCTGCCGCTATTATTAAATCGTCTCGCTCGGGTTTACGGAAAACGCCGTCAAACTCGCCCGCGCCAAAAATATAACATTTCTTTTTTTTCATAATAAGTGAAAACAGGGCCGGATTTTCTGTTTTCCAACCCTGCTTCATATTATTATATTTGCCCTGTGTCTTTGTTTTTACGCCGAATGATTTTGGGTTGGATTAATCGCATGTTTGTCCGAAAACGGAATATCCCCGCAGAAATTTCTGCGCATTGACAATATAATCGTAACACTTTGCGAGCTTATTGTCAACCAAAAAATCATATTTTTTGCATACGGAATATCATTCCGCGCATTTAATTAAACAATTTTGTCATTATATCTGTCATTTCTCCGCGGTTTATGACATACTGACTGTTTTTGTAGTTACCCGCGTCCGCTGTCAAGGAAACGTACCTATCTATCTTCTCTTTGGTAAGCTTTAAATTGACTCCGGACAGCTTCGGAATAATTTCGGCAATTTCTTCCGGTTCCGTCATAAGATATCCGGCAAATTCTTTTATCCGTCTTGCGCCCTCCTCGGTCTTCATATTATACCGAATAAACTCTCCGGTAAATACCGCGCACGCTTTTCCGTGAGGAATACCATCCTCGTGAAGCGTGAGATTGTATCCAAGCGGATGAGGAAATCCCGTTCCGGTTACGTTTATCGCAACTCCGCCCAGGCAGGCGGCTTTCAGAAGCCCGTAACGCTGTTCAGCAGTCAGGCCTGAAGCGTCTTCGTTTGATTCGTTTTTTTCTGCAAAATCGTGCTTTGTTAATGTATCCCAAATTATTTTCGCACCTTCAAGCGCAGCCTCCGACGAGGTTTTGTCCGCTTTCGGAGAAAGATACGATTCGATACAATGGCAAAACGCATCGAGTGCTGTGCTTATGGTATAATCCGGAGGAAGAGATCTCTGATACCTCGGGTCAAGAAAGGCATATTTAGGATACGAATACTGACTTTTAAAAGTCTTTTTCTTTCCCGCTTCTGGCAAAGTCATAACGGCATAGGGATTAACTTCGCTGCCGGTACCCGCAGTCAGAGGAATTTCTACAATCGGAAGCGAGGGTTTCAGTTTGTCTGTTTCAAACAGCTCCATAATATCAATTTCCGGGTTTGAAGCATAAGCCGCGACCGCTTTTGCAGCGTCCATCGGAGAGCCTCCTCCGATTCCGACAACAAAATCTGCACCGTACTTTGCCGCTTCTCTGCCGCCTTCATAACATACGCCGATAAGCGGATTTTCTCCGATTTTGTCATACACAAAAAAATCGATTCCGTTCGAACGAAGGGCAGACGCAACGTCTTCAAGCGCTCCACTTTTTTTCGCCGAGCTTCTTCCGGTAACAATCACGCATTTTTGCCCCATTTTTCCGAACAGCTCTGCGCTTTCTTTGATTATATTTTCGCCTATTTTGACATATTCCGGCAGCTTAATACACATTTTGTTATTTCCTTTCAATACCTTAAAAAATAGCGTACATTCAAAAAGCGCCGCAGTTTTCACAGCGGCGCTTTCAATATCAAATGATCATTCGGATGCGGGAACCTGACCGTATTCAGCGAACCACTCGTTATACTGACTCCAAACAGAGTCGAGATTGGTTTTCTGATCAACAAATTTTTTATACTCATCAAGATCCTTGATCTCGGTATTCAGCTGTCTGATATAATCGGAGATAGTAACCAGATTGCCGTTTTCGTCGGTGTATTCCTCAAAGGTGTCAATCTTCTTCTTATATTCATCACAGACTTTCTCGAGATCGCTGATTATTTCCGCGGTATATGTATACGGATATTCTGTGGGGCTGATCTTGTTTCCGTTCTCATCCTTAACCCAGTCAATGGTTGCTTCCTTAACCCAGTTGTCCTCGGTTATATAATTCAGGTCAAAGAAGATGTACGGGCTGCACTGCATATCGAGGTTCTGCTGCTTTGCATATGCCCAGTCGTTTTCGGCATATTTGAGCATTTCCTCGCTCATGCTGCTGTTCGGCTTAAGGATAAACATGTTACCGGTGTTTCTGTAATCCATCGAATATTCATCGCTGATTATATTAACCAATCCGGTCTGGTCATCAATATTGTAATGTACGCCTTCAACTCCGTACTGGAAGGTATTTCTGAAGGAAGCACTTGTCGTCAGAGCGGCAATAACCTCCATGCAACGGTCAGGGTCAGCTGCGAAACTGCTTACGCAGAAGCAGGTTCCGGGAGCTTCCTCGGGAGAAACGTACGGTTTGCGGTATACAACAACTTCATACTCGTCGCTGTATTTCTCGGCAAGATCCGGACCGCCCTTTATATATGCGACTGCAAAATCCTTATCTTCGGGCAGATTGCGGAGATCTCCTTCAACGGCAAAATTGGACTTCTGTACATCGTAAAGAGTCTGTCTGTATGTTCTGTATGCGGCAAGATCCGTGAAGAGTCTGGGAAGCGCATTAGTATACGCACCCATAGACCTGTTGACTGCGGCGCCTATAAGAGAGAAGTTCATGTAATTGACCGTAAGCTCTTCCGGTATATTATACATCGGAATATAGTTGGGCTCGACAGTCTTCATGTCTTTTGCAAATTCGTAAGCCTTTGCAAAAGTATTTATATCGGATGCGTTATAGTAATACTTTTCGGCAAGTTCTTTGTTAATAAGCAGGTAAGAATACTCGCCGACAACTGTGTTGTTCGGAATTCCGAGAACCGACCCCATAGAGGACGCGGTTTCCAAGAACGTCGGATTAATATAATGTTTGAGAATCTTTGAATTACCGCTCAGCTGAGAGTTAAGCGGAACTATGTATCCAAGATCGTCGAGCTTGAAAAGATTGTCAAAGCCGTTGACCATGAAAATATCAAGCTGCTCGCCTTTTTCCTCGGGATAAACCGTTTTCTTAATACCGTATCTGTCGTAATAAGTCTCGGCCTCGGTTTCGCCGATTGTCGTTTCTTCTTCGGTAGTTATACCCTGTTTTTTAAGCTCTCTGGCAATTCTTCTTGCCTCTTTGGCTTCTTCTTCTTCACGCTCTATCCGTTTTTCGATTTCTTCAAGCTTTTTCAGAATCGTTTCGAAATAATCTTCTTCCGGATAAAGGCGAAGAATAATGTGCGTGTTAAACTGACCTTCGGTGTAGATATTCATCGCGTCCTGAACAAGCTCAATCGCTTCAGGCGTCGTTGATTTGTTAGTCATTCCGTATAGGGTTATAGTCATAGGCCTTGTGCGCTCATCAGTATCGATTTCCTTCGACGTTTCTTCTTCCTGACAACCGGTAAGGAAAACCGATAACATCATAAGAGCCGCAAGAATAAGGCTTAGCCATTTCTTTTTCATTCTTGATTCCTCCCAAAAAAATTACAAAAACATATCACTTTGAACAAACCGCCGTTTATTACATGTTATATTTTACACCATATACTATCGCGTGTCAAGCGCTATTTGTAACTTTTCATATAGGCACAAACGACGATATTAATTATCGCAAATTATCAAATATGCTCAAAAATTCGTCAATCCAAATAATCCTTAAGCCTTTTTGACCTGCTCGGATGGCGAAGTTTACGAAGAGCCTTGGCTTCTATTTGTCTGATACGTTCCCTGGTAATATTAAACACCTTGCCAACTTCCTCAAGTGTTCTTGTTCTGCCGTCCTCAAGACCGAAGCGCAGCTTGAGAACATGCTCCTCTCTCGGAGTCAGCGTATGAAGGACTTCGCAAAGCTGTTCTCTCAGCAGCGTATAGGAAGCGGCTTCCGCAGGCGCCGGAGACTCATCGTCCGGGATGAAGTCACCGAGATGGCTGTCCTCCTCTTCTCCGATAGGCATTTCAAGCGAAACCGGGTCCTGCGAGATCTTCAGAATTTCCCTGACCTTATCTGCACTCATACCCATGTATTCGGCAACTTCTTCCGCCGAAGCCT
>JAQXSY010000009.1 GCA_029219205.1 Bacillota bacterium
CTGCCTCGGCTGGGAAAAGACGGAGCGCCTGATTTATGATATTGCCGATCTTAGAAATTAAGCCCGGCTTTTATGCGGCGTATTCCTAAAAACGCGGAAAAGAATTTGCAAAGCGGATTTTCAGCGTGCGGACAAAGCGTGTTTTGTCATAGAATTTACAAATTGTTTGTCATTTGCCGCATGAAAACCGCCGAATGCGGTCAAAGGCGCGCCGAAAATCAGGGTTACCATTTGGATTGACATGAAATACAGAACAAAGAAAATCGTTATTTCTGCGGGAGAAACAAAGCTAAAGCTGCTGATTCTTATGCCGCGCGACGGAAAGGAAAGCGACGGCAGTATGAGTCGGCGTACAGGCGTTCTGTGGATTCACGGCGGCGGATATGTCACAGGTATGGCCGGTATGGTGCATATGTCGCGTGCGAAAAATCTTGTCCGCAAAGCCGGAGCGGTCGTTGTCTCGCCTGAATACCGTCTTTCCGGAAAAGCTCCGTATCCTGCCGCACTGAATGACTGTCACTATGCTCTGATGTACCTGAAAGACCATGCAAATGAGCTCGGCGTCCGTTCCGATCAGCTTATGGTTGGGGGAGAGAGCGCGGGCGGAGGACTTGCGGCGTCGCTTTGTATGTATGAAAAGGATACGAACGGAGTCAGCATCGCTTTTCAGATGCCGCTCTATCCCATGATCGACTGTGAGGATACCGAAACCTCGCGGGACAATCACTCCCCGGTCTGGAACACAAGGCGAAATCATTACGGCTGGAAAAAGTATCTGAGCGGAATTTCAGACAAACCTGTGCCTTGTTACGCATCGGCTTCAAGAAGAACGGACTGCTCGGGGCTTCCGCCCGCATACACCTTCGTCAGTACCGCCGAGCCGTTCTATGCAGAGACGGTGGCCTATATTGAAAAAATGAAAAAAGCCGGTGTGGAGGCGCAGATCGATGTCTATCCGGGGCTGTTCCACGCCTTTGATATGCTTTGTCCGTTTCTGAAAGTAAGCCTTCAGGCCGCCAAACGGTTTGAAGAACGGTTTGATTATGCGCAGAAGCATTATTTTGCGGAGCAGAACGTCTGAGACGATCCGATTTTGCAGCCGGGACGGGAAAGCAGGTACGAGGCAGTCGCATAAACGTGCGTCTGTTTATATCGGAACGCATATCGGATGTTTTTCGACTGCGTTGCATAGCTGTCAATTATTATCATACTTAAAAAATCAGGGGAAAGCCCGGAAAGGGCGTTTCCCCTGATTTGCTTATCCGATGGCTCCGTTTCCTCCGAGTCCGAAGCTGACCGATATAGCTTCATTTACACGGGTCATCATTGAATCGTCAAGATGCCCCATTTTTTCCCGCAGCCGTTGTTTATCAATCGTACGCACCTGTTCAAGAAGTATAACCGAGTCACGCTGAAGTCCGCCTTCATGCGCGTATGAGCTTATATCTATATGCGTCGGAAGTTTTGTCTTTCCCATGCGGCTTGTAATCGCCGCGGCAATTACCGTCGGACTGTATTTGTTGCCGACGTCGTTCTGTATTATAAGTACCGGTCTGAGTCCGCCTTGCTCAGAGCCTACGACCGGACTGAGGTCTGCATAGTATATATCTCCGCGCTTACAGTTCATTTTTGCCTCGGTATGGCTCGCGATATCTGCGTCGTATGCATATAAAACGTCGGAGCCTTCGTCCTTTCTAATCGTATTTTGTTTCAAGTTTTACATCTCCTTTTTTATCAGCTGCATTGTTATTTTTACCGCTATATGTCTGATTTATACTGCATGCCGAAATTTCAGGTAATGTTTTTTGACGTTTTGGAATATATTGTTTCTGAATAAAAGATATTTGAAGGATGGTCTGAACATGAAAAAAATACGAATTCTTGTTTCGGTATTGGCGGCGGTGTTGCTTCTGACGACGGTTTGTTCGGCGGCTTCGCTTCCTTTTGATGTCGATGCGGTAAGCGCGCTGCTGATGGAAGCGGAAACCGGACGGATTTTATACGAAAAAAACGCTGACCAAAGCCTTCCGCCGGCGTCTGTAACCAAAATTATGACGGTTTTGCTTGTCATGGAAGCGATTGAGCGCGGAGATTATTCGCTGAGTGATATTGTCAGAATCAGCGAAAACGCGGCTTCAATGGGCGGATCGCAAATTTATCTGAAGCCGGGCGAAGAAATGTCGGTTGAAGATCTGCTCAAATCTGTTTTGGTTTCCTCGGCAAACGACGCGGCGGTTGCCTTGGCGGAGCACACTGCCGGAAGCGTAGAAGGTTTTGTGACGCGTATGAATGAGCGCGCTGCTCAGCTCGGTATGACAAATTCCCATTTTGAGAATCCGACCGGACTTGACGACAGCGCCGTAAATCATTCGACTTCCGCGCGCGATATCGCAATTATGTCGCGCGAGCTGCTTAAACATGACGAAATCTTCAAATACACCACTATATGGATGGACACAATACGCGGCGGCGCGTTCGGGCTGACGAATACAAACCGCCTGATACGCTTCTATAACGGCGCGAACGGACTTAAGACCGGTTCGACTTCAAAAGCAAAATTTTGTATAAGCGCAACCGCAAAGCGCGACGATATGCAGCTTATCGCAGTAATTATGGCTTCTCCCAACCGCGATGTCAGAAACGAGGCGGCGAAAAAGCTTCTTGATTACGGCTTTGCAAATTACAGATACGTCAAATGGCAGATTGAGGAACCGGAACCCATTAAGGTAATCGGAGGGAAAAGCGGAGTTTGCCGCGTAAAATGCGACGGATTTGAAACATTGCTCGATAAGAGCGCAGGCACCGATACCGGATATGTTATTGATATTCCGTCCGAGATCAGCGCGCCGGTTTGCGAGGGCGACGTTATCGGAAAAATTGATTTTACTTTAAACGGCGAGGTTATCGGAAGCGGAAGCGTTATCGCTTCTGAGAGCATTGACAGGCTTTCTTTCGGCGATGTAATCGGCAGACTGCTGAAAAAATTCTTTTTGGGCTGAGTTAACAAAATTTTATCAATTCACACATTGCATTTGCAGTTAAAATAAGTTATAATAAAAAAGTATAATAAAACTGCGACGGGATTACGCCCGGGAGATTGCGGCGTCCCCGTCCGAAAGGAAGTAAAGCTATGCCAAAAAGAACAGATATCTCAAAAATTCTCATTATCGGCTCCGGACCTATCGTTATCGGTCAGGCTTGCGAATTTGACTATTCCGGAACCCAGGCGTGCAAGGCGCTCCGCAAACTCGGATATTCAATAGTCCTTGTTAATTCCAATCCGGCTACCATTATGACAGATACCGATATGGCTGATGTTACTTATATTGAGCCGCTTAATGTTGAGAGACTTACCGAAATAATTGAAAAAGAACGTCCCGATGCTTTGCTTCCGAATTTGGGAGGGCAGTCGGGACTTAATTTAAGCCTTGAGCTTGCCAAAGCCGGCGTTCTTGACAAATACGGAGTAAAGGTTATAGGAGTTCAGCTTGACGCGATCGAGCGCGGCGAGGACCGTATTGAGTTTAAAAAAGCTATGGCGGCACTGGGCATAGAAATGGCGCGCAGCTTCCCTGCATACAGTGTTGCCGAGGCCGAACAGCACGCAAAAGAGCTTGGTTACCCGGTCGTTATTCGTCCGGCGTACACCATGGGCGGTACAGGCGGAGGTATTGTTTATAATGCGGACGAGCTGCGGACCGTAGCGTCGCGCGGAATTCAGGCAAGCATGATCGGACAGGTCC
>JAQXSY010000010.1 GCA_029219205.1 Bacillota bacterium
TCATTTAATTGTTTTTAATACAAAATCAAGATCGGGAAAATACTTTTTAAGCGCAATCGGCGTTCCGTCTTTATTTATAAAACAATGAACAGATGTTGCGGTCGCCACTAATACGTCATTCGCTCTATTCTTCATTACATAGTTTTTGCTGATTCCGCTTCCGATGATTATCTGCGACTCGTCATTCGGTATATCTACCCCGACAATATCGGCAAATGCGCGTCTGTTGACACCTGTTCTGATGTCAAACGGAATATACCACCATGCTCCTGTCACAAATATAATTACGTCGGGACATGAGTATTTTATCTCATTATTAAGCAGCTCCGCGCATTCGTCAATTGTCTCCGAGATGATTCTTCTTCCCGGATTTCCTGCTTCATACGGCGCGAGTTTGTATAGATTCGTCCAGAGCATATACTGCGGCCAATCTTCACAGTCGGTTCCGTACAGCTTCATTATTTCGCGGCACAGCTGAAAAAACGGCGAAGTGTTGTAATTGTAATTTTCTTCATCGTTTTTAGCAGTCTCTTTATCCTTGTTAATTTCTCCGTTTTGAATATCTTGCAGGATTGTCTCTCTGTCGTCCCACATTTTATCGACCGATTCTCTGAAATCCTTGCCATCGAAATCAAACTTCCAGCCGTTTGTTGATCTGCCGACAAACATAATCTTCGTGGCTTTTCCGTTCAGTTTATTTTTTATGTAGTTGTCTCCTTCTATCATCGAGAAGAATGTATATCCGTTTTCTTTGCCGATTCTGTCCTTGTGATTTTCGAGGAACCGAACGTAGCTTTCCTTAAGGTCGTTCAAGCCGTAGTGTTGAGTTCCGCCTAAACCGATGTCAATTACTTTTTACATTTTTATTCTCATTAAAATTTAAGTATTAAAGAATTTAGTTTTACGATGTGTCAACGTATCAGCTTCATCAGGAAATGAGAAATAATTACGCCAAGTATAAAACTCAGTACGATATCCAATGCCGTTGGTTCAATTTTCGATGTAAATAAATACTTCACTATCTGCCAAATGTAAATCACTACATAAGTTACAACTGAGTACACGATGACTTCGCCCGCGAAGCCTATATTTTTCTTTTTCACTATAAGCGCTCCTTTCGCACATGTGTCAGGCTGATATAAATCCTGCGCCTATAGTATTCGCTATAAAACCGCAAATCCCTCTTTTTTCGACAAAATTTTAAAAAGTTTACAATTCTGTAATATTTATGCTGTTAAGGTATCAGGCGACATTAGCATTAAGTCTGTTCTGGCTGTTCGCATATAATCTATGATACAAGCATTTTTAGGCTATAAAAAAGCAATAAAACAGACCACGCTTCGCAAATATTACACCTCATGAGAGCGCTTTTTTATGTTTTATATGTTTGAATCAAAATCGGAAGGTTATTTCTGTAATATTTTGGCAAAAGAATATTTTACACGATATGCCGCCGCATAACGCGTTTCAGCCACTTGAATGTTTATCGTCGGGACGAAAAAGCAAACAATGAAACTGCTGTGAATCGCCGGCGCCGAAGCAATTAATTATTTTTGCCGCTCTCGTTTGTTAAGCCCGGACGAAAGATTTCTTTCCCCGCGCCGACTTCAAAATGAAATTTTACAATTCCGAGGTCAACTTTTGTATAAAAACCAATTCCGGCTTTTGCTGTCACCTTATTTTCATTCAAAGAAAGCAAAAATTTCTGCTGATTCATGGCGGTAGGCGCAAGCAGCGCAGACTCCGCGCCGTTTTTGAACCATTCGGGCATTTCTCCATCCGCTTTTGTTACTTCCTGAATTGTCTTGGATTTGTGAGGAACTCCCTGCGTTTTACCGTATCCCAACGCAATGACTACGCAAAGCTTTTCCCCTTGATCAATCACAAAAGCGGTATTTATTTTTCTGTAAGACATAGCAACCCAGCAGGAATTAAGTCCAAGCTGCTGAGCCTTAAGCGCCAGGCGTTCTCCGTAGTAGCCGCACTTTTCGTCCAGTTCAGCGTTTTTCTTTCCAATCAAAGCAATATAATTTGTAACACCGCTGAATTTTCCGTAATGCGCCATAAAACCGTCAAATGCTTTTTCTTCGTTCGTTACAAGCTGAATATGAAGTCCGCTTTCCTGATTGCAGGCATCAATTTCCGCCTGCAGCTGCGAGATTATCTCTGCTCCAATCGGCTTGTTTTCGTACTGACGTACAGAGTGGCGAGATTTTACTGCTTCAATCAAATTCATTGTTTTTCCTCCGATTAAATGCAATTTATAATAATCATGACGATACTGAGAACCGCCAGACCAAAGCCGAGCATTCGGTTCATCAGCTTTGCCGAGGCTTTGTTGGCAAAGCCGGATGTGACGGTTGCAAAAACCAAAGTAAAAAGCATGCACATAATCAGAATGGAACAGTCGGTTATTCCTCCGACAATGACAAAATGCGAAACAGCTCCGGTCAGTGCGGTAAACGTCATAATAAACACACTGGTTCCGACTGCCGTTTTAAGCTCATATCCCAGTACACTGACCAGAACCAGCAGCATGAGCATTCCGCCGCCGGCGCCGACAAAACCGCAAATCAGCCCCACTGCCATGCCGCAGATGACAGACTCTACGGCAGCTTTTCGTTTGCTCCTGCTTTGATTGCTTTCTTTTGCCGACATAACCGGCCGGAAAATAAATTTCAGCCCGGCAAAGAGCGTCATAAACATGGAGAAGCCTCCCATGGTTGTTTGCGGAAGGAAGGAGGCGGCATAGCTTCCGACAAGCGTAAAAATCAAAACGGAAACAAGCATGATGAGTCCGTTTTTGACATCGATGTTCTTGTTTTTCTTATATGTGTAAGCCGATGCGGCCGAAGCAAGCACATCCGATGCCAATGCAATACCGACGGCTTCATAAGCATCGGCATGAAGAAAAGTAATCAGCATAGGGGAAATAACCGCGGCGGCAGACAGCCCCGCCAGCCCTGTGCCAAATCCGGCGCCGGCGCCGGCAATAAGGCAAACTATTATTTTTTCTATCATATTCAAAACCTCCCCGCCCCGCTGCGATCGGGCAAAGCGTCCATTATCTGTTTTGCATGTGTGAGAATTTTAAGAAGGTTGTTCATTGATTCCATATCCGCGTCAAAATAGTAATAATTCTTCGTTCCTTCGCGGCGCATTTTCAAAATACCGACATCCTTTAAAATTTGAATATGATGAGATACAGCCGGACGGGACAAATTTGTTTTTTCTGTAATTGTCCCAACACGTACGCCGCCGCAATGTTCCATTCTCATCATTTCCAGCATCATATGCTGACGGTTTTCGTCGCCCAATGCCAAAAGAATTTTTTGACAGCTCTCAAATTCTGTGGCCAGTTTCTTTATTTCCTCATTGTGTTCTGACATGTGTATCCTCCGGAATCGTTTATTTGCTTAAACAATTATACCATATAATTTTAAAAAAATCTCATTTGTAAAGAAAATCGATACCATTAAAAAATTCAATTCAGCGTTTGTCCGAAATTCGAGAACCTATACCGTCAATAAGGAAACGAGCCGTGCAGTTGTGTCTGTTCTCTTTTGCTCCGATGATCGTCGGTTTAATAAAAAGGATGACTGCGTGAGTCATCCTTTTTTTGTTATTCTTTTGTATAGCTTGCGTACTTTGGCGGAGTATACGGGTGCGTCTTGTTCTGCATCATTGTAAGCGATTTTCTTCCTCCAAAGCTATGGAAAAGCGCGGTCACACCGGACGGAGGGCAGACATAATCGCCGAGCCCGGCGGTAATTGTAACGTCCGCAGTCACACGTGCCGCCATCGAAACTGTGTCATAGTAGTCCAGGCCGGCTGCGATTTCCGGACGCCATCCTCCGAGACGACCTTTTTCAATGCCGCGCAGGTCGCACATCCACGGGATGTCGATCTCAAGCCTGGTTACATCATGGTCGAACGCCGCGGCGGATGTCGCCTGAAACGCTCCCATACTGCCGCCGTATACGGACACATTCACGCCGTCCCACTGCGGAAGGGTTTTACAATAGCGTATGGCCTGCAATGCGCGTAAAATCATGTATTTGAAATAAACGGTATCGGGATTTTTGTTTTCCTCGCTGTCAAAACCGAATCCGGAAAATTTTTTCGCCTCGAGCTGCTGGTAGTACTCGATCGGCTGACCGTTTTCAGTGCCGTGCTGGTTAATATTGAGCTGGATTGCGCGTCCCTTGCCCGGAACGACCGCGCTGCTCACGGCGTATCCGAGATAGCCTACACGAATCGGCAGAGAATGTTCTGCCGCGTCACGCGGCAAGCGTAAATAGCCGGACACCGGAGCGCTTCCCGGGCAGGCGATCTTCAAGTCGTACACAATGTCGCCCGGGTCACCGCATTGGAATTCCTTTTTTTCGATCTCCTCTGGCGACACGGGATCAAGTTCGGTTGTAAGAACCCGGTTCCAGAACGAATCGAAATCATCGGGAGCTCTGCCGTATTGCCGAATTTCATTAAACTCCGCACATGCTCCGCCTTCGAATTCGTCGTAATCCTTCATCGGATCACCGTTTTCATCGCAGGCAATCACGTGCAGATGAACGTATCCCGCGCAGTCGATGGAAGTACAGTATTCAAACGTACCATCCGAGCTATCGGCAATACCCGAATCTGTTTTTCCGTCGTCGCCTCGGCAGATGTACCGAAATTTCGTCACTCCGGCAGGTACGGTTGTCAAACGGAAAACAATTTTCTCTCCAACATTATAGGACAATGAATCTTTTTCCGTCGTGCCTATAAAATACTTCCGTTCGCTCAGACGGTCGGTGAACATCCGTGCGCCATACTGCCTGCATCCGGTTTCCTCAAACCAAGCCTCTGTCTCCGCGCGCAGATCAGGATTAACATATTTTGCGCCTTCTTCGCAGTATTCCTCAAGGTATTTTTCAAATTCGTCCGGGCGATAGCTCTTTCCTCCAACAAAATTCATGAGATTCTTGTTTGTCGTCCAGTATTTGTTCTCTTTTATGTGCATCTGCGCATCAGCTTCGGGTGAAATAATCGCATACACCGCCGCGCCGGACGCATCATAAAAGCGGTTTCGAGCAACTTCAAAATAACCGTTTTCTGTCGGCTCGGAGATGCGCCACATAAACAGGTGGTGTCCCATCGGCTGCGGATAAATTTCGGATTTTCTCGGTTTAGTGTCTCCAAATTCCGAGAAGCCTCCGCCCGCAAACAGGCACAGGTTGTCTGTGAATTTCATACTGACCGCCATTTTGTCGCGGCCTTCGTAGGCGCCCATACCATAATTCACAAACAGATTCCGACGCATAACAAAATTTTCTGCCGGCTTACAATTTTTCGTCCCCTGATGCGTAATGCAGGAGTCGTAGATGTTGTTGAAGCAGCAGTCTTCAATCAGTATGTCATCCCCGCGTTCCCAAAATTCGATGGCGTTGCCGAAACGGATGCGGAGCTGACGGTTCCAGACAGCGCCGCCGATAAAGCTGAATGAACAGCGTCGTACCGTGATATGATCGGCGCCTCCGGACATTGCATGAACGCCGCTGCCGAAGAAGCTCAGATCTTCGCAGACGGTGCAGCTTACATTCTCAGACAGGGTGCGTTTTCCCCAAATCGCGCATTCGATGTGCGAGTAAACCTCGCCGGGGTTCCCTTCGGAATACAGCAGAACTTTTTCCTCTCCGACGGTTTCCTTCTGTTCGCAGGATCCCATGCGGCTGTCGTACCAGTCTCCCTGTGCGGAAAGCAGTCTTTCTTCCCAGCGGAGCGTCGCGCCGATTCGTCCGTTGTCGAAAATGAAGTTGCATGCCTCGCTCGGGATGGAGTCCGTATATTTCCAAACATTCGGGCGGATTTCCGTCCACTTTTCAGGATCGCTTACGTCAACGGAGCCGCAGAACACAGGATTCTCGCCCTCTCCATATGCACCGTAGGTGATGGGAGCGTCGGGCGTGCCGGGCTTTCGTTCGAGATTGGCGCGCATGAAACTGCCGCGCTTGAACAGAACTTTGTCTCCGGATTTGAGAGCAATGCCGAGATAATCCAGACGCGCATTCTCCGGTGACAGTCCGTCGGCACTCATACTGCCGTGAGCCGGGTCAATGTAGTAAATCATGTTGCCTCCTTGTTTTGGTCAGCCTTTTATGAATTATAGCATGTCTTTAGTAATTTTTCAAGGAGTCATGTAAAACAATATGCAGTCTCAAGAATACATACAAGCAATGCGTACAACACTTGCCGGAAAAAGCGTTTCTTATTAAATAAATTCCAAAAGCAACAGTAAATTTGGGTGAACAGATCGGCATTAACGCGGCGGATATGACGAAAAGTCCCATTTTGACGCAGCCCGACCGTTTTTTCTCACACTACGCTGACGTTCTTTTTTTAACGTAAAGCAACGCAAAAGGACTTGACGCCCGAAATTCCAAGACAGCAAGTCCTTTTGACTTATAAAAAGTTTTGCTTATTAATTTGTTTAAAGTTATGGAGGCGCTTTGATTATGCGCCGCGGTTCTGAGGTCTATATGTGTAAATTGAAGGTAAATTACGTAAATAAACGTCAAGACACGGGAGTTGGCACAATCGCATTTTCACAGCGTTATGGTATCCCCAAAGAAAATGGGGTGCGGATTTGACAGATAAGGCTCAACCCGTTTAACATGCAGGGGAGACCACATATCGGAAATGTCGCGGCGAGGGTCGCAAAGGTGAGCAATAATTGTTCTTTTAGGGGCAAAGGCTGCGGCAAATGCGGTAAAGTCGCGAATATACTCGTTTTCGGATACCTGATCCAGTCCCAACTTCCGTCCAAGCCATAAATGGGCAACCAAAGTATCCACCGGCCCGAATTGCGGTATGTGTGCAGAATCGTACGTACGGACATCGATCGGGAACAGGGCCTTTTTCCCGGCATATTCCAAAAGGAACCCCAATTCATCCACACGGCTTTCCCCGCGGCTGTGCGGACTGTCAAAAAAGGTAAGGGCAGCATCACCAACCGAGATCTTTTCCCCGGAAGAAAGCTTGTGTACCTCCGGAATGTCAGTCAAAAAAGAAGGAATATAACAGGGAACATGGGGAGCCAGTCTTGTAAGGAGTGATTTGTCGAAATGGTCAGAATGGAAATGCGTGCAGATGACCGCATCAAACTCCCTCAGAGTGTCGAAAAGCAGATCCCGGACGGCCTTTTTATCCGGTAAATCGCAGGCGCTGGGATCGATTGCGATTTTTTTGTCCCCCAATCTCAGAAGGTATGACGCAGGTCCGATCAAGCCAAGACCCGATTCTGTAGAATTGATAAAAGAGACAACGGATGAAAGTGTTTCCGGAAAGTGATAACGAAATGATTCAAAAGCTCTTTTCTTGTATTCAATCTGAGCTACAGCATCCTTAAGGATGCCGACCGAACGAACCAGGGCTTCCCGGACATCTATTGAGGTGTGATAACGCGCGGCGTGAAGCTCCAGATTTAAAATTCCGGTGTATCCCGCACTAAGCAGAGCGGCAATGTTTTCCTCCAACCTGGTTTCCCCCATATGCAGAGGAAAATGCGTGGTACCGTTATAATAGCTGTGAATATGGGTTTGAACCGCTTGCGTGAAAAACTCCTCGGGAATGGGGTCAAAATCAGGTCCAAAATTATGAAAATTGGAAAGCTGATGTCCAAAATCCAGGCAGGTTCCAAGTTGAGGGTGATCGATTGACGCTACGGCAGCAGAAACCGGAGCACACCCCCAATCTCTGGTTTCGTCGCTCCGGTTGCGCTGGTTTTCCAGAGCAAACATGACAGGATGCCCGGCATTAAGCAGGGATTTAAGCTGAGCCGTGTTGAGGTTGGCATCCGCCAAAGGGTGAAGGGTGACGGTATAGCTTTCCTGTATGTGCGCCTGAAACAGCGGAAGGTATGGGGAAAAGAAGTCGTCAGCGCTTTGTCCGGGTGACATGGCTCCGTGTATGGTTACCTCCAGCCCGTGTTCGCGGCAAATGGATACCGCGTATAAAAGGAGGTTGGGATCAGTGTTGGCTGTGATCTTATTTATCTCGATTGCGTCCAAATTGTCGCCCAACCAGGTCAAAAGGTTATCCAGGCTCCCGAAATCCCGAATCAGTTCGGCAGAGGAGGAAGAAGGGGCGGCTGTAAACAAGTCAAGGGGAAGCGTTGAACCGTAGCGCATGTATGGCGCTCCTTTCAGAGTAAAATATATATTGTAAATAGTTTTGAATGAAAAAATCGATAGTAGAATTCTTTTTGACCATTCTCCGAATTAACTGATTTTCAAAATTTCCGCATAACTATTTTAACATACTCCGCATTTTTTTGCAAGCGATTTAATTAAGCAGAAAAAGACCGCAGCCCCCCGTTGCCAAACCTAATTCAACTTACAAGTTAAAAAATCTTATGAAGTTTTTTTAATCAGGCGGCAAAAAATGCTGACATATTGACATATTACTGTGGAAGTTTCTCATTGAAGATGGGGAACTTCCCCTTTTTTGGCGTGAAAAAATAAGGCAGACACGGGTCTAGCCCGAATCTACCTTATAGCGTCATTACTGCTTTTATGAGGTTTTTTACAGTAAGATATATCTCCGTATGCTTACAATAGTGTTGCTGTGTCAGCAGAATTCTTATAAACAGGCATAATATGTATGTCTATGTAAAAGAAAAACACCCTCGCAAGATGCAAAGGTGTCTTTTCAGATGTCATAATTGTGGACTCATAATTTAAAATGGTGTAAATTAAGTGTAAAATGCTCCAAAATCACGCTTCAAAAAACCGCAAACCCTTGTGACACAAGCGTGTCAGTTATCGATGGGCTTCATTGTCGGGATTAGGGCAGGAACCGGGAATTATCAAGGATTATCAAGCATTTACGAGCATTTTCCAAAAACAAAACCACACAAACAAGGTCGTATCGAAAATTATCGAGAATTCAGACATGCGTATGTTGGTGTAAATTTTGGTGTAAAGTGTAACCTTGATACATTAGTTTGCCCGCCAAAGAAGCGTGTCTCTTTTTTCTGTATAGATGCATTATACACCAAAAGTCCAAGAAAATCAAGTGATGTCACTGTTGTATTATCCATTTGAAAAAAGCCTTTTTGCATTTTTCAATATCCTCTTGACTGTTTGAAAGGATATATATGTTTTTCTCTTGAAATATCTTTTTGATTTTATCCGCCAGTTCATAGCGAGTTTTTGCTGAAACCTCAAAATATGATATTCCGTTCATTTTGCATAAGTGCTCTTTAACCGCCCTTTCATTTTCGTTTCCCG
>JAQXSY010000011.1 GCA_029219205.1 Bacillota bacterium
GTATAACTCGCCTCATACGGCTCTGACCTACAACGGAAACGATAATATAATCGAATATAACGTAATTCACGACGTTGTCAAGCGTTCTTCCGACGCGGGCGCGATTTATACCGGCCGCGAATGGTTTGATTACGGAAACATAGTCCGCTATAACTGTATCTACAACATAACCGGCGACGAAGGCTTCTGCCCGAACGGAATTTACTGGGACGATATGCTTGCGGGACAGACCGCGTACGGAAATGCGCTTATCAATGTTGCCGACAACAGCTTCCTCATCGGCGGCGGAAGAAATAACCGCGCATTCTATAATCTGATCGCAAACGCTGGAAACGCTCCCTTCAATTTTGACGCGCGCGGACGCGACGGGCTTATTAACAACGGATGGTTCAAGCCAGATTTGCGCCAAATCAACAAATATAATTTCAGAGAAGGATTCTGGAAGCAGAGATATCCTCAGATCGGCGAGATGCACGACGATCTCAGCCGTGTTGACGAGCCGGAATTCTGCGCAAATCCCGCCGGCGGCGAGGTCATCGGAAATCTGATTGTCAGCGACAATCCCGACTGTCATCTCGGCTGGATAAACGACGCGGTTTATGTTTACTGCACCGTGAGCGGCAACCGTATTTTTACCGATCCGGTTGAAGCGGGGCTTCCCGGCATCGCGGAGGGGGATTATTCCGTTTCCGCCGACAGCAAGGCTGCCAGACTTATTCCCGGATTTATGCCGATACCGTTTTCCGATATCGGACGCGCCTTTGAAAGAAGATAAGCTTTATCTGATTTTGGTTTTAAAGTTAAAGGAGAAAAAATATTATGGCCGGCAAATGTTCTATGAAAAAGCTTTTTCCGGAGCCTGTGAACCTTTCAAAGCCGAAGGCTCAGGATAAGCGCTGCTTACTGAAAAACGCTGATCTTTTTGTCTCTGTTTCGGGTTGCGATGACGCTCCCGGTACGCTTGAGAGGCCGCTTCTTACGTTTGAAGAGGCGCGCAGCCGCATCCGTATGATGAGAAAAGACGGAAGAGAAGGAAAGATTACAGTCGCGGTTATGGCGGGCGAATACCGCATGAGCGGCTTTAAGCTCGGATGCGAGGATAAAAACACGGACTGGCGCGCGTACGGCGACGGCGAGGTCGTTGTGAACGGCGGCGTGAGCCTCGGAAGCGAGTGCGTTGTTCCGCTGACGGAGGAAGAGAAGGCGCGTCTGCACGGCGACGCTCCCGAAAAGGTTATAAAGTATGACCTGAAAAAGATCGGGCTTACTCACGACGACTGGGACGACGTTTATGAGATCGGCGGCTATTCGACCGGCTCGCGCTACGACGACTACAAGCCCGGCGTAAACTGCGAGGTTTTCGCGGACGGAAAACGGCTTACTCTTGCACGCTATCCTAACGGCGGCGACTGCCTGAAGCTTGCCGGAGTGTTTGATCAGGGGCAGCCGAGCCAGTTCCCGCCTCAGAATTTTCTCGGAAGCTATTCTCCGAGCCGCAATCCGCGTCCCGGCATGTACGCGGTTGACCGTGAAACAAACGAACGCATAATGAGCTGGGGATCGCATGAGGGAATATGGATTTACGGCTGGCTGTTCTTCGACTGGGCGGACGGCTCAACCCCGATTTCCAAATTCGATACGTCTATACGCGCCGTGTATCCGGCGCATGTTTCCCATTACGCGGCTCGCGAGGGCGGACCGTTTTATTTCTACAATGTTTTCGACGAGCTTGACGCGCCGGATGAATACTATATAGACCGTGAAAACGGATACCTTTACATTTATTCCGAAAACGAAAACCCGTGTGTTGAAATGTCGATAACCAAGAATTCGCTTATCGAAATCAATGGCGCGGACGACGTTACATTCGACGGAATGACCTTCAAATGCACTCGCGCAAACGGCATATATGCAAAGTGTGACGGGCTGACCGTTGAAAACTGCGACATTCACGGCGTTTACAAAGACGGAATTTTTGCAGAAGGCTACCGCCTGACCGTGCGCTGCTGCGAAATATCTCATGTCGGTGAAACAGGCGTTATCGCCGTCAGCGGAGATTTTCAGAATCTTGTTCCCTGCGGCTCGGTAATCGAAAATAACCTGATACACAACTGGGCTGAGGTGAATGTGTCCGGACGCGCGGCGGTTAATATTCAGGCGGTCGGACTTGTGTGCGCTCATAACGAAATGTACGATTCGCCGCATACCGCGATTTATTACTGGGGCAACGATAATATTATTGAGTATAACTATATTCGCGACGTTGTTAAGCTGTCCTCCGACGCCGGCGCAATCTATGCCGGCAGGGAATGGTTCCATTACGGAAATATTATTCGCTACAACTGCCTGTATAACATAACCGGAGTAGACGGCCAGCGCCCGAACGGCATCTACTGGGACGACACCGAGGCGGGGCAGACCGCATACGGCAACCTGCTTATAAATGTATGCGAAAACGCGTTTCTGATCGGCGGCGGCAGATACAACACCGCCAACGGCAATATGATCGTGAACGCCGAGGGTGCTCCGTTCTGCTATGACGACCGCGGAAGAGCCGGCGTTCTCGGAACCGGCTGGTTCAGAGCGCTCCAGACGCCCGGAGAGGGATACTGGAGCATGATTAACCGGGTCGATCGCAAAAAAGGTCCGTTTGCCGAAAAATATCCGGTTATAAAAGAAATGCACGACGATTTCAGCCGCGTTGACGATCCCGGTTTCACCGCCAATCCCACCGACTCGGAGATAAGAAACAATATCGTTATAAACGAAAAAACCGACTGCGGACTCGGCTGGATTGCGGACTCGGTTTACAAATTCGGTAAAATTGAGGGGAACGCACTCTATCTTACGCCTGAGGAAGCGGGTCTTACCGGCATAAACGAAGGCGACTATACGGTTTATCCAGAAAGCGCCGCGGCAAAAGCCGTTTCGGATTTTGAACCGCTGCCTCTGGGTCTTATCGGCAGAACGCTTGAAAGAAAGCGCTGAGCCGTGCGCAGACGTGTATAAAGATTAGCTTTAATCTTTATTAATTAATTATCCGTCGGAGCCATTATTATGAAAAGAATGCATATTTTCAATCCTGCCGCCGGCAGCGGCAACTCTCCGGAGGTGCTTAAACGGGGAGCGCTCAGCAACGAGGAGACATACGTGACAACCTGTGTCGGCGACGCGGAACGCGTGGTCTACGAAAGGTGTCAGGTTCATCCGGATACTCATTTTATAATATACGGCGGCGACGGCACGCTGAACGAAGCCGTTAACGGAGTTATTCGCGCCGGAGCAGGCGGAGAAGCGATGATTTCGGTTATTCCGACCGGCTCGGGCAACGATTTTGTGCGCAGCTTCCCGAAGAATCTTGACGCCTCCGTAAGGTGCGACGCAATTCGCGTCAACGGACGCTACGCCGTCAACATCGTTAACCTCGGCTTTGACTGTGATACGGCGTGGAAAATGAATAATTATAGGCGTCGGCCGCTTGTTTCGGGAAGCGCCGCCTATGTGCTCGCGCTCGGCGACGTGCTTTGCCGCAAGCTCGGAGACAAATGGAATGTTGAGTTTGAAAGAGCGGACGGCTCAATCGGAACGCTTGACGGCGAGTTTCTGCTGCTTCTGATCGCAAACGGAAGATTTTACGGCGGAGGCTTCCAGGCGGCGCCGCTTGCCTCGCTTGACGACGGCTTGCTCGACGTTATCGCTGTCAGAAAGGTCAGCCGCGCGCGCTTCATTTCCATGGTGGGCGATTATAAAAAGGGGCTTCATCTTGATCCCGAAACCTCGGCTCCGAAGCCGCAGTTTTCCGACGTCATGATCTATGAACGGTGCCGCCGCATAAAGGTCGAGCCGGTTAAGCGTATCTGCGCCGACGGCGAAATATTTGACGGCTGCGTCCTTGAAGCCGAGATCGTTCCGGACGCGTTCAGCTATTTTGCGTATTAAGCGAATCCTTACAAATCCGTGTGCGTTTTGACGCGCCGCCCCGCGGCTCGCACGGAAACAAAATTTAAAACACCGTACAAGTGTCTGTACGGTGTTTTTATTTTCCGGTCGGCACCGTCGCTTTTGTCTGCGCCCGGCAGAAAAATTCCGTAAAAGTCAAACAGATCTGCGCAAACTGCCGTTTTTCATTTAATCCGTATAATACTTAATCCTCTTTACAATAATAATTCAGCCGATATCCTTAGGGTTATGCCGCTTTCCGGCTTCTGCGTCGATATATCGGCAGCAAAAACGCCGTATCCGCGGCTTTTTGCTCGGATACGGCGCTGTGTGTGTTTGTTCAGCTTTGTACGCTGTAGTTCGGCGCTTCTTTGGTTATGTTTATGTCGTGAGGATGCGATTCGCGCAGTCCGGCTCCGGTTATGCGGACAAATCTTCCGTTTTTCTGGAGCGACTTTATGTCGGGTGTGCCGCAATAGCCCATTCCGGAACGGAGTCCGCCGATGAGCTGGAATACGGTGTCGGCAAGCGGCCCCTTGAAGGGAACGCGTCCTTCAACGCCTTCGGGTACGAGCTTGCGCGCGCCTTCCTGGAAATAACGGTCCTTTGAGCCTTTTTCCATGGCGGAAAGCGAGCCCATTCCGCGGTATACCTTGAAGCGTCTGCCCTGGTATATCTCGCTTTCTCCGGGGCTTTCCTCGCATCCGGCAAACAGCGAGCCTATCATGATGACGTCCGCGCCCGCCGCTATGGCCTTCGGCAGGTCGCCGCTGTATTTGACGCCTCCGTCCGCTATAACCGGGATGTTATACTTCGACGCAACGCAGGCGGCGTTGTATACGGCCGTGATCTGCGGCACGCCGATTCCGGCGACTATGCGCGTGGTGCAGATTGAGCCGGGTCCCATGCCGACCTTGACCGCGTCGGCGCCTGCGTCTATAAGCGCTTCCGCGCCTTCGGCTGTCGCAATGTTTCCGGCAATAAGCTGACATTCGGGGAATCTTGCCTTGATTTTCTTTATGCAGTTCAGTATGTTTTCGGAGTGTCCGTGCGCGCTGTCGAGACAAAGCACGTCCGCGCCGACCTCCAGCAGTCCGGCCGCGCGTTCAACTACGTCGGCGGTCACGCCTATCGCCGCTCCGCAAAGCAGCCGTCCGTTTGAATCCTTCGCGGAGTTCGGATAGCGGGTCGCTTTTTCTATGTCCTTTATCGTTATGAGTCCGCAGAGACGGTTTTTGCTGTCTACTATCGGAAGCTTCTCAATCTTGTTGCGGCGCAGTATTTCCTGTGCTTCGGAAAGCGTTGTTCCGACCGGCGCGGTTACAAGATTGTCCTTGGTCATGACTTTCTTTATCTGCATCGAATGATCGGTGAGGAATCTCATGTCGCGGTTGGTTATTATTCCCACAAGCTTTCTGTCGTCTACGCAAATCGGCACGCCCGAAATCTTGTATTTCGACATCAGCGCTTCCGCTTCGTAAACGTAATTATCCGGTGAAAGAAAAAATGGATTCACAATAACTCCGTTTTCGCTTCTCTTTACGCGCAGCACCTGGTCTATCTGCTGCTCAATCGGCATGTTCTTGTGAATTATGCCTATGCCGCCTTCGCGCGCCATTGCAATGGCAAGCTCCGCTTCCGTTACGGTATCCATTGCCGCCGACATTAGCGGTATGTTGAGCGTGATCTTTGATGTCAGACGGGTGTTCAGCTTGATGTCGCGGGGGAGCAGGTCGCTTTTGGCGGGGATCAGCAGAACGTCGTCGAAGGTTAAGCCTTCACAGGTGAATTTCTCGCTTGCGCTGGTGTTTACCATGGTTTTTCGGCCTCCGTTTTTTTTTATTGTTTTTTATGTTATTAACTATTTATTATACATTCTCTGCGAGTCCGTGTCAATATTATTTTTCAGTCTCGGTCGGGTTTTGTCGGAACAGTCAAAAAATGTCGACCGAGTCTGCTCTCCGCAAAGCGTTTTTCCGACGGCGCGCCATTTTGCGGACGTTTTTTACTGTTGATTTTTGTGCGCGGTTGTGATAATATATATTTTAGAAATGCTATAATAAGGGAATTGTTTTTATTATATGAAAAAAACGCTTTACATACTGCTTCTGGTATGCGTCGGGGTTGTGCTGGGCTCGCTTCTCGCGCATTTTACGGCGTCTGTTCCGGCGCTGAGCTGGCTTTCCTTCGGACTTAAGTTCGGGCTGACCTCTCCGCTCGTGCTCGACCTCAGCTTTCTGGTGCTCACCTTCGGACTGACAATCGATCTGAACGTTGCGGTTGTGATCTGCCTCTGCCTTTCTCTTTTTATCGGACTGAAGGCGGCGCATATCAAATGAAAAACGTACTCCTTGCTTCAAAATCACCCAGACGCATCGAGCTGCTTGCGGGAATGGGTGTTGAATTTGACGTCGGTCCCGCGGATATCGACGAAAAGGCCGTTAAAGCGGATTCGCCGGTTAAAACCGTGACCGCGATTGCCGAAGCGAAGGCGAAAGCGGCGCTTTCCTCCGACGGAGGCAGCCATGAGTTTATTATCGCGGCGGATACGGCGGTTGAGGCTCCCGACGGAACCGTTCTCGGCAAGCCCGCTGACGATGGGGACGCGTCGGTTATGCTTCATATGCTTTCCGGAACGAAGCATTTTGTTCATACCGGCATAGCCGTTATATCGCGCGGCGTTTTTGTGTCTGCGTCGGAGACGACTGCGGTTAAATTTCTTCCTCTGTCCGACGCCGATATAGCCGCATACATCGCAACGGGAGAGCCCCGCGACAAGGCCGGCGCTTACGGCATACAGGAGCGCGGCGGTCTTTTTGTCGAGGGCATCGAGGGAGACTACTTCAATGTGATGGGACTTCCGCTGTGCCGTCTCAATCTGCTTCTGCTCGATAAATTCGGCGTATCGCTTACAATGCTTAACAGGAAAGGCAACTGAAATGACCGACAAACAGAAAAACACAAGAAATTTTTCAATAGTAGCTCACATAGATCACGGTAAATCGACTCTTGCCGATCGCATTCTTGAACTTACCGACACGGTTTCGACGCGTGAAATGGAGGATCAGGTCCTCGACAATATGGAGCTTGAACGCGAGCGCGGCATAACGATAAAGGCGCGCGCGGTTAACCTCCGCTACAACGCTCCGGACGGTCAGACCTACTATCTGAACCTGATCGACACTCCCGGACACGTTGACTTCAACTACGAGGTTTCGCGTTCGCTGAACGCCTGCGAAGGCGCGCTGCTTGTTGTTGACGCGACGCAGGGCATTGAGGCGCAGACGCTCGCAAATGCGTATCTTGCCGTTGACGCCGGACTTGAAATTGTTCCGGTAATAAACAAAATCGATCTGCCATCTGCGGATATCGAAGGCGTGCGTACGGAAATCGAGGACGTTATCGGCATTCCCGCGGAGGGATGTCCGGCTGTGTCCGCCAAAACCGGACTGAATATTCCCGACGTGCTCGCGCATGTTATTTCCGATATTCCCGCGCCCTCCGGCGACCCGGACGCTCCGCTTAAATGTCTTGTTTTTGATTCGTATTACGATCCTTATCTCGGAGTTGTGGTCCTTGTCCGGGTATTCGACGGAAAAGTCCGTGCGGGGGATAAAATCAAAATGATGCACAGCGGAAAGTGCTTTGACGTTGTTGAAGTCGGTACGCTTGCTCCCTTCGGCCTGCACCCGGAAGACTACCTTGAGGTGGGCGACGTCGGATATCTGACCGCAAGCATAAAGACTGTTTCCGAGACCTCGGTCGGCGATACCGTCACTTCGGCCGAAAACGGAGTGAGCGAGCCTCTGCCGGGCTTCAGACGAGCGCTGCCCATGGTTTTTGCCGGCGTGTATCCCGCCGACGGCGCGCGTTACGACGATTTGCGCGACGCGCTTATCAAGCTTCAGTTAAACGACGCTGCGCTGTCCTTTGAGCCCGAAACGACGATTGCGCTCGGCTTCGGTTTCCGCTGCGGCTTCCTCGGACTGCTGCAAATGGAAATCATTGAGGAACGGATCGAAAGAGAATTTAATCTTGACCTTATAACCACCGCGCCGAGCGTTATTTACGAGGTCAAAAAGACAAACGGCGAAGTTGTGTATATAGACAATCCGTCGTCGTATCCTTCGCCGGACGAGATTGATACCGCGCTCGAACCTATGGTTCGCGCGAATATTATTACTCCGACCGATTACGTCGGGGGCATTATGGAGCTTTGTCAGGACAGACGCGGCACGTTCATCGATCTTAAATATCTTGACAAAACACGCGTTGAGCTGCACTATGACCTTCCGCTTAACGAAATAATTTACGATTTCTTCGACTCGCTCAAGAGCCGCAGCCGCGGATATGCGTCGCTCGATTACGAGATTACCGGATATGTTCCGTCGAAGCTGGTCAAGCTTGATTTTCTGCTTAACGGCGATCCGGTTGACGCGCTTTCGTTTATCGTCTTTGAGGATAAGGCTTATCCGCGCGCACGGAAAATTGCGGAAAAATTAAAGGAAAATATTCCGCGTCAGCTTTTCGAGGTGCCGATACAGGCGGCTGTCGGAGGACGTATAATTGCCCGTGAAACGGTCAAGGCGCTGCGCAAGGACGTGCTTGCCAAGTGCTACGGCGGCGATATTACGCGTAAGAAAAAGCTGCTTGAAAAGCAGAAAGAAGGCAAAAAGAAGATGCGCCAGCTCGGTACCGTCGAGGTTTCGCCGGAAGCGTTTATGGCGGTTCTTAAGTTCAACGACGAATAAGACAGTCCTTGAAAAGGGAGATATTGATAATGGAAACAAACGAATACATTCTTTCGGTCTGCAAAGCCGCCCGGGACGCCGCTCCGCTTATGGCGCGCGCGTCCGCAAAAGAACGCACCGACGCTCTGACGGCGACCGCCGGACTTCTGCGCCGCCGATCCGCCGAGATACTCAGAGAAAACGAAAAAGATCTCGCTTCGCCTGCAGTTCCGGCGAAAATGCTCGACCGTCTCCGTCTGACGGAAAAACGTATTGAAATGATCTCGGACGCGCTGCTTGAGCTTTGCCGTCTTCCCGATCCGCTCGGACGGGGCGAATGCTGGACGCGTCCGAACGGACTTACGATATCCAAAGTTTCGGTGCCTCTCGGCGTTGTCGCAATGATTTACGAGGCAAGGCCCAACGTTACGGCGGACGCCGCCGCGCTCTGCATAAAAACCGGCAACGCCGCCGTTCTTCGCGGAGGTAAGGAGGCTATTAACACCAACCGCGTAATTGTCCGTCTGCTGCGGGAGGCGCTTGCCGAAGCCGGGCTTCCTGAGGACGGCGTTTCGCTTGTGGACGACGTCACGCGCGAGGGCAGTACTGCGCTCATGAATATGCGCGGATACGTCGATGTGCTGGTGCCGCGAGGCGGCGCGGGGCTTATTCGTTCGGTCGTCGAAAACGCAAGAGTGCCGGTTATCGAGACCGGAGCGGGAAATTGCCATGTTTACGTTGACGCTTCCGCCGATCCCGAAACCGCGGTCAGAATTACGGTAAACGCAAAGGTTTCGCGCCCGTCGGTCTGCAACTCGGCGGAAAGCCTGCTTGTTCACAGCGCCGCCGCCGGAGCGTTTCTGCCGCTTTTTGAAAAAGCCGCCGCCGATTGCGGCGTGGAGCTGCGTGTTTGTCCGCGTACCCGCGAGATTTTGGGCTCTTCGACTCGTGCAAACGTCGTTCTGGCCGACGAAGAGGATTTTTATACCGAATATAACGATCTTATTATGTCCGTAAAGATTGTCAATTCGGTTGAAGAGGCAATCGGACACATTAACAAATACGGAACCCACCACAGCGACGCGATCGTTACCCGCGATATTGCGTCCGCAGAGACTTTCCAGCGCGGCGTCGATTCCGCGGCGGTATATGTAAACGCTTCGACGCGCTTTACCGACGGCGGAGAATTCGGTTTCGGCGCGGAGCTGGGCATCTCCACCCAGAAGCTGCACGCAAGAGGTCCCATGGGGCTTGAGGCGCTGACTTCGGTCAAATATCTGGTCTGCGGAAACGGTCAGATACGCCAATGACGAATATTACAATTATATAACAAAAGGATAGTTTCGCTTGTAATCGCCGGGCGGTTGATGTATAATATTATCATAAGAATAAAAGCGATTTTTTGAAAAATAAGGCATGGAACGGAGGTCGAAATGTATGCCGGAAAAAGCAAGTGATAAAACGATTACTTTCTCTATAAAGGGGGAAAAGGAGCTGGAGATCAGACGCATTCTCCAGACTGTTTACGAAGCGTTGTCGGAGAAAGGGTATAACCCGCTGAATCAGATTGTCGGATACATTCTATCCGAAGATCCGACTTATATAACAAACTATAAGAATGCGCGCGCGCTTATCCGTAAGGTTGACCGCGACGAAATTCTTAACACGCTCGTGAAGAGTTATCTCGGTATTTGAAGCGAAAGGCTTTACCTTAAATGACAATAATCACTGCGGAGGCTCTGCGGAGGGGACAACCCGTCCCGGAGCTTTCCGCCGGACGTCCCGTCCTTGTTCTTGGAAACTTCGACGGAGTGCATATCGGACATATGGAGCTTATGCGCGCGGCTTTTTCGGAAAGGAAAAGGTCGGGCGGTTGTTGCGTTGTCTGGACATTTGATAAACCCTGCGGCAACACGGGGCTTATTATGCTTCCGGATGAACGCAACCGGCTTCTTGCAAATGCGGGAGCCGACGTAATCGTTCTTGAAAAATTTGAAAACGTTAAAAATCTGACGCCGGAGGAATTTGAAGGCGGTATTGTACGCGGGCAGTTTAACGCTTTTGCGTGCGTATGCGGTTATAATTACAGATTCGGCGCCGGAGCGGCGGGAGACGCCGGGACTCTTTTTCGTCTGAATGACGAATGCGGCGTAAAGACCGTGGTGGTGCCGCAGGTTTCGCTTGACGGCGAGGCTGTCAGCTCGTCGCGCATACGCGGACTTATTTCGTCGGGCGATATGAGGACCGCGGCGAAGCTGCTCGGCAGAAATTATTATTTAAAAGGCGAAGTTGAATACGGAAACCGTATCGGACGGACGCTCGGCTTCCCGACGGCGAATCTTTCCGTTCCGGACTGTCTGGTTGAGCCGAGGTACGGCGTTTACGCCTCGTCGGTTGAACTTGGCGGCAGGATTTTTCCTGCGGTTACGAATATCGGCGTGCGTCCGACCGTCACAGACGGCTCCGCAGTTACCGCGGAAACGCATATAATCGGCTTCTCGGGCGATCTGTACGGATCCGAGCTTAAGGTTTGTCTTACCGATTTTATGCGTGAAGAGCGTAAGTTCGGTTCCGCAGAGGAGCTTGCCGCTCAGATCGGTCTTGACAAGGAGCGCGCCGTGAGAAGCGTGCGCTGAGGAGCGCTTGGCGGCCCGCGTATTTTGGCGCGGCCCCCGGTTTGTGAGAATGCAGGTATCTGAAATGAAGATAAGTCGAACAAAATTTAAATCAGGCGGCATAACGGTTCGTGCGGCGGCGCTGTTTCTTGCGCTGCTTTTTATGCTGCCTTGTTTTTGTTTTGGCGCGGCGGCGGACGAACAGTCTCTTGCCGAAACCGCGCGCGCGGCTGCGGTGTACTGTACAACGGCCGATCGTGTGCTCTGGTCGAAAAACATCGACGCAACCGTTTATCCCGCGTCAACCGTAAAAATTATGACCGCGATTCTTGCCATTGAGCATTTTGAGGGACGCTACGACGAAAATATTACCGTCACCGCCGAAAGCATAAAGGGCGCCGCGGGAAACCGCATATCGCTGCGTATCGGCGAGATCGTTACGGTAAACGATTTGCTGTGCGCGGTTATCATCGGCGGCGCAAACGACGCGGCGCTTGTGCTTGCCTGCGAGGTTGCAGGCAGCGTCGGCGCTTTTGTTGATATGATGAACGAAAAAGCCGCGGCGCTCGGTATGAAAAATACGTTCTACACAAATCCCACCGGTCTGCACGACGCAAAAATGTTCACAACCGTTTCTGATATAATCAAGCTTGCTTCCTATGCTCAGAATATGAACCGTTTCATGGACACGGCGTCGATTGCCCGGTATGTAATGAGCGCAACAAATCTTTCAAAGCTCCGCTACATAGCGAACAAGAACTACCTTGTATCCACGTATGTTGAATATAAATATTATTACCCTTTGGCAAACGGAATGAACAGCGGCTCGACAAACGAAGCCGGACAATGCATCGTGGCGACCGCTTCAAAAAACGGACTGAACTACATTGCGGTTGTCATGGGCGCGGACAAATACACAAAGGTTGTGCAGGCGGCCGGCGAGATTACAAATCCCGACGGTACGATTTCTCGCGTTGACGAAAAGACCGAGACGGTTGTGTGCTCGTACCCGGAGGCAAAGAGACTGCTTGAATATGCGATGAAGTCTTTTTCGTACCGGAAAGTGCTCGACGCGTCCGAAATGATCTGCGAGATCCCGGTTTCGCTCGGTTCTTCGGTTGATCATGTTACTCTGCTGCCCGAAAAAACAGTTGAACTGTATCTGTCAAATGACATTGATCTTGACGCGGAGCTTGAACGCTCGTGGGAGCTTTATGTCGATTCGCTGACGGCGCCTGTCAAATCGGGCGACGTTGCAGGCTTGCTTACGCTCCGGTACGGCGGCGAGGTTGTGGCGTCGGTTGAGCTTGTTGCGAAAAACAACGTCGAGCGAAGCGGCTTCCTTTATATAATGGATAATATTAAAAATGAAATGAAAAAGCCGGCGCTGCGTCTGCTGACCGCTGCGTTTATTATCGGTATTATTTTGTATGTTATCGGCATGGCGGTCTGGCGGAGCAGGAAAAAAGCCGAGGCGAGACGTGAATTTTATAAAAATCGCAGACCCTGACAAACGGAGTTTCTATGGCAGACGGTATACTTATCTTAAACAAACCTGAAAAAATGACGTCGCACGACGCGGTCAATAAGATCCGGCGAATCTACAAAACAAAGCAGGTCGGACACGCCGGTACGCTTGATCCCATGGCGACCGGAGTTTTGTGCGTGCTCGTAGGACGCGCCGTCAAGGCGTCCGAGTATGCTGTGTGCGATTCAAAGGAGTATCGCGTCGGTCTGAAGCTTGGATTTGAAAGCGACACCGAGGATATCTGGGGCGAGGTTGTTCCCGTCGGAAAGCCGGTTATGCCTGCAAAGGACGAGGTTGTGCGCGTTGCCCGGAGCTTTATCGGCGATATTATGCAGGTTCCGCCTATGTACAGCGCGCTTAAGCGCGGCGGAGTTAAGCTTGCTGATCTTGCGCGGCGCGGAGTTGTCGTTGAACGGGAGGCAAGAAGCGTCAAAATATACGATATAACCGTTGAAGAGGCGGACGAGGCCGCGGGAGAATACATTTTTTATGTGAGCTGTTCGAAGGGAACGTATATGCGTACGCTCTGCGCGGATATCGGCAGAGCGCTCGGTACGGGCGGCGTTATGTCGTCGCTTGTACGTACAAAAAGCGGCAGTTTTTCGATTGACTGCGCCAAAACTTTCGAAGAACTTGAAAATATGAGCGCCGGAGAGCTTGACGCGGCGCTGATTTTGACCGAACGCCTCTTTTGCGAACTTCCGAGCGTTGTGCTTCCGGAGTTTTTTGCAAAATTGGCGCGCAGCGGCTGCGAGATATACCAGACAAAAATAAAAACCGCGTACCCGACAGGTACGCTTGTGACGCTTTACGACGCGGACGGCTTTTTTGCCGTTGCCGAGGCGCTGGATTTTGAAAACGGTCCCGCGCTTAAGCCCCGCAAACAGTTTCGTATATAACCGGTTTCGTATATTTTTTAAAAATATATATAAAAATATATATATAATAATGAAAGGGGGTCGGGCTTACGCTCCGCGGTCCGCGTTTTGTATGCGCCGCGCGGCAAGTCTGACCCCCGCTCGCTCAGGGCGTCCTGTGCGTCTTACTTTTTGAATATCGACGAAACCAACGAGCATACCGAGCAGAGCGCGATTGCGCCGCCGGCGATGAGCAAAACGTCGATCAGCGCGTAGTTTCCGTCATGGTCTGACGAGAGTCCGACGATTTTCTTATCGGGCTGTGAAGTGTTGTGAATATCAAGGTCAAGATTGTATTTTACATGCAGCTCGGGATGCGCGCCGGATTTCGCGCCGGTGTACATCTGCTTTGCTTTTTCCAAGATTTTTTGCATTGTTCATCGTTCCTTTCCTTAAACTTCGTTGTTATTGTTTGCATTATATCATGCCGTTATAAGAAAATAAAGCTGAAAAATATTATCAATAGTTTAATAATTATGAAAATGCGACAGAATCAAACAAAATCATCCGGCGATATTCCGCTTACCGAATTTCCGGGAATCGGAGCGCGCCGCGCGGAAATATTTGCAAAAAACGGAGCGGACGGCACGTTCGGACTGCTTCGGTGCTTTCCGCGCGCTTATGAAAATCGCGGCAATGTTATTCCTTTGGCATCCGGCGTCCCCGGCGAAACCGCGGCTTTCGAGCTTACCGTGTCCTCGAAGCCGGATTGCTCGTTCTCCGAAAAGGGAAAGCGTATCCTCAGATTTCGGGCGTTCGACTGCAGCGGCTCCTGTACCGTTGTGTTTTTTAATCAGGATTATCTGAAGAGCGTTTTCTCTGCCGGCGCGGTGTTCAGGTTCTGGGGAAAACTGAAAAACGGCAGGTACGGCGCGGAGCTTGTGTCTCCTCAGTTTGAGCCTGTAAGGTACGGAACGGAGCTTATGCCGCTTGTTCCGGTGTATCCGCTTTGCAGCGGACTTACGCAGAAGCTCGTGCGGGACGCGGAACTGTACGCGCTTACCGCCGCGGCTCCCGAGGGCGCGCCTCAGCTTCTGCCGGAAAAAGTCAGGCTCGGGCGCGGTCTTGTTTCAAACGCGGAAGCGTACAGAATGATTCACCGTCCGAATGATTTTGCGGAGGTTGAAAATGCAAAGCAATATTTTATATATGAAGAATTGTTTACGTTTGCGGTCGGGCTTACTGTTGCAAAAACAATGCGCCGGAGCGGCGCCGCCCCGGCGTTTTGCGATGTGTCGTTTGACGAATTTACGTCGTCGCTCGGATTTGGTCTGACCGGCGCTCAGAAGCGTGCGATTGCCGATATCGCGTCGGATATGTCCTCGGAAATTCCCATGGCGAGACTGGTGGCGGGAGATGTGGGGTGCGGAAAAACGCTCGTTGCCGCCGCCGCCGCGTACATTTGTATGAAAAACGGCAGAACCTGCGCTCTTATGGCCCCGACGGGAATACTTGCAAATCAGCATTACGCAGGTCTTGCACCTCTTTTTGAAAAATTCGGCTTCCGAACGGCGCTTCTGACCGGCGCGCTGACTTCGGCAAAAAAACGTGAGCTTCGGGAACGCATAGCGGCCGGTGAATTCAATATGGTGATAGGCACGCACGCGTTGATTACGCCCGATGTGAAGCTTCCGTCGCCCGGACTGGTCATAACCGACGAACAGCACAGGTTCGGAGCGGCACAGCGCGCCAGACTCGGCGGCTCGGACGGCGGGGAACGTCCGCATGTGCTGGTTATGAGCGCCACGCCCATTCCGCGTACGCTCGCTATGATTCTGTACGGCGATCTTGACGTGTCTCTGATTGATGAAATGCCGCCCGGCAGAAAAAAAGTCGATACGTTTGTGGTAAATGAGTCGTACCGTGCGCGGCTTGATTCGTTCATTTTAAAAAACGTGAGCGAAGGCGGACAGGTCTATATTGTTTGTCCGGCGGTTGAGCAGCCGGACGATGCGGAGGAGGATTTGTCGGAAAGCTTGAAGGATGCGTCGGGCTATGCGTCGGCACTCGGAGAGAGACTGCCCGGCGTAAGAATCGGCCTTGTGCACGGGAGAATGAAGGAAAACGAAAAAGACAGCGTTATGAATATGTTTGCTTCGGGAGAACTTGATGTGCTTGTATCGACAACGGTTATTGAAGTCGGCGTGAATGTTCAGAATGCGTCGCTTATGATAGTCGAAAATGCGGAGAGATTTGGTTTGTCGCAGCTGCATCAGCTCAGGGGGAGAGTCGGCAGAGGAGACAGAAAGTCGTACTGCGTGCTGGTGTCGGATTCAAAGGGCGATGCCGCGGTTAAAAGACTCAGCGTAATGAAAAATGAGTCGGACGGATATAAGATCGCAGAATTCGATCTCGAGCAGAGAGGCCCGGGGGATTTTATAAAGGCGCCGGACGGACAGCTCAGACAGCATGGAATGCTGAGAACGAATATGATGCATTTGTGCGGCGATATGAAGACGCTTGAACAGGCGTTTGAAGACGCGGAAGAAGCGGTATATAAAGACCGTGTTTTGGGGGCAGAAGGATACGAAAATTTATCGGAAAAGATTGAGGAGATGTTGGGAACAGGTGTGATTGTGTAAACTAAAATATGGGATAAAAAGAATGTGAAGTGTGCATATGAGACAATAAAAAGAAATTCAATAAAGCGTAAAATATGCATGTACAACAAACCTAAAAAAATATAAAAAAAGGCGTTGACAAAATGGGGATGATGTGATATACTATATAAGCCGTCGCGAGAGAGGGAGCAAAAACCCGAGAAGCAAAGCGAAAGCAGAGCAGAAAAGCGAAGGCAAAAAAAGCGGTCCTTGAAAATTGAACAACAAGAAAATGAGACAAACGTACAAAGAACGAACATAGTTCGAAAGTATAGAATCTCGTACAATTCCTTTTTAAAAGAGTGAGAGACAAGCTCGAAAAAAAGAGCAAGTCGATCCCGAAACAGTAAAAAGAAAAGCTAAGAGCAAGACTCGAAAGCACGATATTAAATCCGAAAGGATATAATATACAAACTTATCGAGAGTTTGATCCTGGCTCAGGATGAACGCTGGCGGCGTGCCTAACACATTCAAGTCGAACG
>JAQXSY010000012.1 GCA_029219205.1 Bacillota bacterium
TGACGATTTCTTTTTCCACACCACGTTTGGCTTCTTGTGTTGACAATATAATTGTTTTGTCTATTGTAGGTTCAACCGCTTCTTTTACCTCTTCACCACAATATTGGCAAAATTTACTGTCATCTAAAATGCGCTTTCCGCATTTTCTGCAAAACATAGTGCTTCCCTCCGTAAGGATCAATTGCTTGTTGTATATTTGTAGCATTTCCGGAACCATATTTCAAAGCTGTTTGATGAATACGCATAATGCTGCCGGAATATTTTGCATCGGCTGAAGTCATAATCGTTATGTTTCCCGCCATAGCAGGATAGCGTTTTCCGCATGGACTGTACAAGAGAACAATCTATATAGTCTATATATAGAAGGGTATATATGATGCTTGAAACAAAACTTAGTGAAGATAAAACAGAACAGATTGAAATTGATAATCAAATAAATAATATGATAAAATAAAATAAAAAGTCAATATTTAGAAAAACAATTTGAAAAAAACTTTTTAAAACTTTTTAGAAAGTGGGTAATGAAAATGGCATATGGTGAATTTAAAACAGAACATAGAATAACCAATATTATGAACGAATTAAATATGGATGATGACGATGTAAGAAAAATATATTATACATTTGATAAATTGATAATATTAAAAAAGAATTTGCCAAACACGTTTATACAAATGAATCAACAAACTTTTTTGCTGGATAAAGAAATTTATGTTGAAAAAATGCAATGGATAAATGAGTTTATGAAATCAAAAGGAATGCAGGAGTGTATATTTACAGATGTTGATGATTTTTTCACATCTTCTGAGGACTACGATTATTATTATGAACTCAAGACGCCAACTCAGTATAAAAAAGATGAAGAAGAACGAAAAGAAAAAAAGAAAAAATAGGGTTTTACTTTTATAAATTAAGAAAAAGTCATTGTTTTGGTTATAAAAACAGGAGACTTTTTCCGTTGAGAAAACAACGTCTATCCGTTTTTTCGTTCCGAAATAGTGTCTTGAATCATCTTTTCTATCTTTCGGTAATCCTCACTTTTGCATATCCGTCCGTCGGGACCTTTTTTGATTCCCCAACACATAGAGACAATTCCGACAGATCCACCGAGTCTCTCCTCTTGTTCTTTCCGTGTAAGGGTTGAATACAGATCAAGCGCATCTTTTGCGTAGGCAACAATTCTTGCTTCATCGGAAAGGTCGTCCGGCTCTTCACCGTTGTATTCCTGCAGCTTTGTCAAATCTGTAACCAATCTGTCCTCCGGCGGCTCGCCCAGTATTTCTGTAACGATATCGGTGATACGCAGCGGTTTGTCCGATACAGCTGCGTTTTTCAAATCCTTTTTGATGGCATCGTAATACTTTACAAATCCTGTTAATAAAGTCAGAACGCTGCAATAATCACTGTTTATATCGGAGAAAAGAGCGGAATATTCTACACGCCGTTCCCAATTCCGCAAATCAAGTGAAGTTCCCGGATATCTGTCTAAAGCACGCATGATGTCCGAATAAAATAACTGCATTTTCACTCGTTGATAATCCATAATAGTAATGCTCCTTTTTATTTATCTGGTAATACAACCGGTTAAACGGAAGTACAATTTTTAGTACAAGAATTACTTTGACAACAAATTCAGATCCCAAATTCGTGTTTCGGTATTTTTGCGTCCTTTCGATGGTCGCTATTTTGCTGTTTGCTGTAATCTTAACAAGCACTTCTTCACATGACCGTCAGCGTCAGATTCAAAACAGCTTAAGTTATAATGGCGCTTTTTTCATATTCTTCCTCCATGCATTTCTTTACGCATACGCCTGACCATTTCTTCCCTGTCATAATCAAGGAAATACGGTTCCAGCTTATCATAAAATGCCGCCATCGCTTCGTGAGTGGAGAATACAATATCACACCCACGGTCATCATAAACAGAGAAGATCAGTTCCTTTTCAAAAGAAACAAAGCTTACCAAGGGGTTCGTCTGCCGGACAAGCTGATTGCTTATGATTGAATCCGCATCAAACGCTTTTCCGTCTGCATAACACACAACCCGATTTCTTCCGAGGACAGCATTATCATCGTCATCATCAATACCGGGCAAGTCTCTTACAACAATGTGTCTGTATTGATCCTGAAAGCGGAAAAGAAACCGCATGGATGCTATTCTATCCTCGATATATGCGTTATGAATCTGCTCGATATTCCCTGTGCTGTCGTTTCCCGCTTCCGGAATACCGGACGCACAGTCATCATAAAGCCAATAATCGAAGAAAAGCGCATCTGCCCCGGCCGGAAACAGAAGCCGGAATATTTCCATCGCACGCCGCTGTGCACAAAGCATGTATTCTTCGTTTGTATCTCCGTTTCCGAGCTCACAGCGCAAAGCAAAAGTATTGTTATAGAAAAACGGCGGCAAGTATTCGAAATCCTTGCTAAGAATGTTGGTTTCTACGATACTTTGTGACATGGTTTTTTTCTCCTGAATATCAATGTTTTCTTCATTTATCTTCGCCTATTTGCGGGATAAAAGAACCACACATTCGAGCATCGTTTCACCGTCCCAACTGATATGTGTTACATTCTCATCCCCGTCATAAAAGACGGGGAATTTGAAGTTGATACATTTGAGCAATCTGCCGTCGGGCTGTTCTTCTTTAAAAATCTCAACACTTTCAATAAAAATATTCAGAAATTTCTTTTTCTCGGCGTCAGTAAATTCCTTGTACATTGTACCATAATAGTGCAGAAAAAGATAGATATTTTCACCCGATATTTTTTCTTCTTTTATGCTCGCAATACGAGTCTGTATTTCTTTTATCTTTTCTTCAACCGCTTCTATTTCATCATAGAAAGCATAAAGACGTTTTTGCATATCCCCGTATTTTTCATCGTAATGCCGATCTGTAACATCAAGGGCATCTATTTGAGAAGCAAGCTTTCTTTTGGATAACACGAGCTGATTCAATTGTTTTTCAAGAACAAGAAGTTCTTCTTCAAGTCCGTCAGTACTGACTCTTGTGTTGATTTTTTCGCATAAGGCTTTTTCGAATGTAGGATTTGAAACGAGTTTTTCAATAATCTCTTCAACCGCTTCGTTGATCCTGGTTTGAGTCCATTGTTTATGATAATCACACCTGTGTCCGTCGATATTCATGCGGTGTTTGCAGGCGTAATAAAAACTGTCTTTATAAATTGTACCGTCAGGTTTTCGCTTGCGATTGACATTTCCGTACATAGCCGCACCGCAAACAGGACAACGCAATATGCCGGAGAGTAAATGTTCATGTTCAAGATTGTACAGCTTTTCTCTTTTCTTGCTGAGCTGTTTAAATTTTTTCTGAGCCGATTCCCAATCTTCAACGGAAATAATCGCCTCATGAATACCGT
>JAQXSY010000013.1 GCA_029219205.1 Bacillota bacterium
CCAGCGGAACTCCGATGGCAACCAATATAACCAGCGCACATGCCGAAGTGGCCAGTCGAGTGACAAATCCGAAATTTGCCGTGCTGCCGCGCGGCGTTTCTGCAGCTTTCTGCCGTACCTCGTGGATTTTATCCAGAGTAGTGCGGACAAGCTCCTCACGCGGCTTGACTTTGTCGAAACAATCGCGAAGTTGTTGTTTCTTCATTGGTTTTTCCTCTCTTTTGCGCATACCTTTTGCGCGGTTGCCCTCAAAGGGCGCCGTTCTCTTCCTCTTCCAATTCCAGTTTCAGCTTTTGCCTCGCGCGGGAAAGGCGCTTTTTGACATTAACCTCGCTCGTTCCAATCGCTTCGGAAATTTCGCGGATGGACATATCTTCATAATAGAAGAGCAGCACGACCTCCCGCATATTTTCGGGCAGCTTCAGCACCTGCGCATACACGTCGGGAGCTTCGTTTTCGCTTCCGGGGACGGACGAATCGTCGGGAATCTGCTCAAGCAGAACGTCTTCCATAACATTCACATTTTTTCGCCACGGGGCAACAAAATGAGAATTGCAGCAGTTAATTGTGACACGAATTAGCCAGGCTTTTCGATGCTCCTCGGTTTCAAACGGCTTATCACGCATCACAAGCTTCAAAAAGACTTCCTGGAAAATATCCTCTGCGTCTTGGGTGGATTTGGTCTTTGTCAAGGCAATGCGATATATCATGGGGGAATAGTGCCGCACGACATCGTCGGTTACCGTTTCCGGCAAACTCACATCGAAGTCGTATGACTGTTTTACTTCTTCTATTTTTCTCCCCTCGCTTCTAATACAAATTTTCCGCAAAAAGGTGACCGGCATTTTTAAAAATTTTTCAACCTTTTGCTTGTTTAAAATAATTATTTCTTCAATTCAGAAAAAACGCTGTATATCTGCGATTTTAATCATGAATGCAGATAGAATGACAATATTTTACCACAAAGCTTAAAGAGAGTCAATAGTTCATCTGTCTTTGCGTGATCATCAAAAAGAAATATTCGTAATAAAATGAATTATGCCGTTTTATAAAAAATAGTATGAAAATGGTTTGCGTTTTCCCGGGTACAACTCCGAATAATTTTAACAAACCCTCTTTAAAAAGGCGTTTTAAAGAGGTATAATACAAAGCGGTATAACGCGATTAAATGCTTTGCTAAAAGATTTCCTCCGGGATTTTCAAAAACAACCGGTTATCTGCGCAGATACGCAGAGTATTTTAATTTCTATAATATATACGCAGCGGAAGAGGGTTCTTCTGCCGAAAAAACATAAAAAGGAGACGCTGAAATGACAAAACAGGATTTTTTTAAACACTGCCTGTCTGCATACGGCACGGTGCCGGACTATCCGTTTGAAGGCGATTTTGAAACTGCGGTGCTCAGGCACGGCGATAACCGAAAGTGGTATGCGCTGGTAATGCGGGTTTCGCGTCGGAAATTCGGGCAAAACAGTGACGAGTCGGTCGACGTGGTCAACATGAAGTTGCCGTCCGAGCTTTTCGGCTCATTTGGGGCGGCAGACGGCGTCTATCCTGCCTATCACATGAACAAGCTTCACTGGATCTCGGTGATTCTTTTTGATGCCCCCGACGACCTTGTGCAATTCCTTGTAAACGCGAGCTTTGAGGCAACAAAAGCCAAAAAGACGCGCGTAAAAGCAACTGAATTACGGGAAAAATGAATTGTTTAAAGCGAAATGCGCCGCAAATGTCGTCAGAACGGCTCAAAGTTTTTTCCGCATCTCAAAAAGGCGCCCGGCTTATTTTTTATCATTAAAAATTTCTTTTGTAAGCTCTGCCTGCTTTTCATTAAAATATTCCGTGGTTGCGTCGATAAATTTTTTTAGAAGTGATTCTCCGAAAGGTTTTTTATAAAACATTCCGAAAGAAAATTTCGGCGCGTCTTCAAGGCGGACCGTTGCCAAGTGCAGATCGTTCGGAATGTAGATTCGGGGGAGAAGGGCAGTGCCCACGCCTGACCCCGCAAGCACGATTGCCGCTTCGGAGGAGGCGGAAAAGTGCGTATTGTCAATTGTTCGTCCTGCTGAAAGTTTTAATTGGAGCTTTGAGATATCCGGCGACAGATTCATGGGATCGCATAAGATAAGAGTCTCGTTTGAAACCTCTTCAATTGTCAGAGATTCCCTTGACGCAAATTCGCTGTCTTTACGGCAAACGCACACAATATCGCTCTGTGCGACTTCCTTGAATCTGAAATTATCCTTTAGCTTGCATCCTTCCCTGATATCGAAAATAACGTCCGCCTGATCCGTTTCAAGCAGATGGAATAAATGTTCCCGCGGAACAACAAAAAGTCTTGGGTGAAAATTGGCAATCTCTGAGTTTAGTCTATGCAAAACCTCGGTCAGAAGGCTGAGCTGAATATAAGATCCGCAGCCGATTGAAATCGTTTGAATCGGTTTCTCTGTCGGAACGGAAAAACGCAGTTTGGCTTGTCCGGCAATATCCAATATGCTTCTGGCGTCCGTTACAAACGCTTTTCCTGCGGGAGTAATCTCGACCATATGCGGAGTTCTGTTGAACAACCTGACGTTCAGTTCCTCTTCAAGCGATTTTATCTGATTTGTGATAGTTGGCTGAGAAACATTCAAATTCTTTGCAGCTTTTGCAAAGCTGAATGTCGCCGCAACGGCTAAAAAGCATTCTAACTGAAATGTGTTCATATTACCTCCCGGGTTGAAGGAAAGAAAGACTTCGGAAATTTTGAATTTTTGCTTGCAGGCAAATAATCTGTTCAAAAAACATTTTTATGATTCTATTGTACCATATTTCAGGGGAAATGCAAGTAGCCGCTTAAAAACCGTCGGATATGTCAGGAAATCGTATAAGTTTGTCCCTTGCCGTCAAATCGCACCGAAAAGCATCAAATATTATAAAACACACAAAACGGCTCCACGCGCGCCGAAATGAAGCGAAGAACTTGGATTTCTTATTTGTAATAAAAAAATCTTATCGATATTAATAAAATCGAATTATTAATTGGCACTCATGTGTTGCAAGTGCTAAAATTTTGTGGTATAATAAACTTATCGGCAGACAAATTATGAAGAATCTCAATGTCCAGGTTGATGTTGAGTTCTTCATTTATTTTTTAACAAATTGCTAACGGCGTTAGACTTTTGGCATTTAGAAAGGAGAAACAATGGCAACAGAAGAGCAGGTTGCGTTGGTTTTGGAGTATTTGGAAAAGGTAAAGCCTGCGGATTTTTTCAAAACGTTTAACGATATCAGCGTGGGTTCAGGCGCGGTTCTTCGTTATTTATTCGAAACGGGCGGAGAAGTGACAGCAGGCAATATCAGTGATTTTATGCATGTAAGTACCGCGAGGGTTGCGGTGCTGATCAAAAAAATGGTGCTTCAGGGTCTTGTCACCAAAGAGAGCAGGGCAGATGATGCCCGCATCACCGTCGTGCATATTACCCCTGCCGGAGAAGAACAAATCAGGCGAATGCGGGATGAGATGTTTTCTCAGGTGAGCAAAGTCATTGATAAGGTAGGTATGGAAAGGGTAATGGAATTCTTAACGACTTTTGAAGAA
>JAQXSY010000014.1 GCA_029219205.1 Bacillota bacterium
CGCTGCGCGCGCTGAAAAAGGCGCAGTAAATCAGCCTCCCCTTTTTGGGCGAAAGGAGAACAAAATGAATCAAAAGCAGTACACAAGACGTTTGATTATCGATAACGACGGCGGCGACTCTCAATGCGGCGGCGGAAGTTACGAAGAATTCTGCTCCGTACGCATGAAGGATTACATCGGGCTCGGAGCGACGACGCTGTTCTACACAACCCGTTCTTCCGGTTTCAGCGTGTTTACCCACCGCACAAAATACGGCACGATTTTTACCTCCAATATGCCGCATTTCAAAAACGTCAACGCCGTCAGCCAAATGATCGCGCAGGGAGAGGACACGCTGAGCTACTCGCTCCGCTTCTGCCGCGAGCACGGTCTGGAATTCTTCTGGCAGATGCGCATGAATGACACCCACGACAGCACCGGCGCCGATTATTGCACCTACAGCTACTACAGCAACAGTTTTAAGATTGCACATCCGGAGTGTCTGCTCGGCAAACACGATCAGGCTATGAAGCACGGAATGGGCTCGGCAGTAAATTATGCCCATCCGTTGGTTCGCAAAATGGCCTGCCTCTTTATTGAGGAGGTTTGTCAGAATTACGATATCGACGGAATACAGCTTGACTTTTTCCGTCATCCGGTAATTTTCCCGCATCCTTCCGAAGGACTGCACGCATCGGAAGAGGAGATCGGAGTTCTGACAGAGATGATGCGGCAAATTCGAGCGATCGTTGACCGCGAAGGCGAGCGCCGCGGACGGAAAATTCTTCTCTCCGCGCGCGTCCCCGACAGCGTTGAGTATGCGCTGTTCCTCGGAATGGATATACAGAATTGGCTTGCCTCCGGTCTGCTTGATATTTTAACCACCGGATCGTATCTCCAGCTGAACAATTTCGCCTATGCAGCCGAGCTGGGTCATAAATACGGTGTGCCGGTTTATCCGTCGCTGGATGAAGTCCGCATTCAGGACGACGAGGCAAAAGCCCGCCGCAATGCCCGCGATGCAGTACTTGGCCGCATTGAGAGCGCGCTGGACGACGGATGCGACGGTGTGCTGCTTTTCAACTATTTCGGCATCCACCGCAATGATGATTTCGGCGAGGCGGAACGGGAGACAGTGCGCATCGCCGCAGATGACGCACGCAGGAAAAAGGCAGACAAGACGTTTATTGCCTCCGTTCTCGGACGCGGAGCCGTCGCCGGCGGCGCACCTCCGCATGATGCGTATATGAATATCCCCTCTCTATCCCCCAGAACTCCCATTGCCGTGGAGAACAGCGCCTCTGTGATTATCCGTCTGCCCGAGCTCGGCGAGCAGGAAAAGGCGCGTCTGCATTTGTGGTTTGCCGATGATACATCCGGTTCCGTCCGATTGAACGGCGCGGAGTTAGGCAAGTTCTCCGGGCGGCAGACCGTGCTCGAAATCTCTCCGAGCGCCCTTTGTCACGGAGACAACACCGTTCTCATCGCCGCAGAACACGCCGTGCTTACCGACGCGGCAATTACGTTCACGCGCTGAAACAACCCGAGGGAGATCATCGGATTATGAAAAACAAGCAATTCAGCGGCATTATGCCCGCTCTGATCACACCTATCCGCGAGGACGGCTCGCTGAACCGTTCCGCCGTTGAGGCTGTGATCGACTGGGAGCTTTCCCACACAATTACCGGCTTTTACATAAACGGCGCCACCGGCGAGGGGCCGGTTCTCCCCGAGAAAACTCGCCGCGAACTGGCCGAAATCGCAGTTGAAAAGACACGCGGCCGCGTAAAAATCATCAACCACATCGGCGCTCCGGATACGCTCGAGGCGCTGAGGCTGGCTCGCCATGCCGGCGAAATAGGCTGTGACGCGGTCTCCTCCGTCCTGCCGAATTTCTACTTCAAATATGGCGCAGAGCAGATTCTGGATTACTATCGGCGTGTCGCCGATATCTCCGGACTGCCGGTAGTGGTCTACGCAAATGGTCTGATGAACGTAAGTCCGGTAGATTTCATGCGCCAAGCTATGGAGATTCCCGGAGTTATCGGCGTAAAATACACACTCTACGATTATTTTGACATGCACCGTATTTGTGAATTGAACGGCGGGGACATCAATGTGTTCAACGGACCGGACGAGATGCTGATCTGCGGACTTGTCATGGGCGCGGACGGCGGCATCGGCGCGACCTACAACGTGGCGCCGGACTGGTTCTGCGAGCTGTACAGCGCATATCGGGCGGGTGAACTTGAGCGAGCGCGCGAGGCGCAGTTCAAAATCGACCGCATGGTTGAAATTCTGCGCCGCTACACTACCATCTCCGCAATAAAGGAATCCTTCCGCTACCGCGGCATCGATGCGGGAAACGCAGCATATCCCGGAAGAGTCTACACCTCAGCCGAATCTGCCGCTCTGCAAAACGAACTGCGTGCGGCCGGAGTAACGGGAATATAAAACAAACGCCGGCGTCCTCTTTTTTCCGCCGTACAGCTTTTTCGGTATATGGCTTTGATTTATGACTTTGACATATTCTTCTGACGTTACGGCGACAGTCCTTTTCTTCCTTGTATCAGATATAGATCTATGCCGCGCATTCTTCCGGTATCCGAACCATTTTCACAAAACTCAGATATATGCCGTTTATTCTTCTTTATAGTTGTGTATGACGGTTTGCGGCTTGCCTCTGCAATCCGAAAATGCCACCGTACGCAAAAAGGGATGCTTTCATACGGAAGCATCCCTTTTTTACGCTTGTTTATTAATTTTTGAACCTGTTACCTGTCAGAATCTATGGGACAACCGGCTATTCGCTTTTTTCCGCCGGTCCGAACGCCGCGTCAAACAGCATCCTCAGCCGCTCATCGTCTCCTTTTAGATAAAGGTATGCAAAAAGAGACTCCATTCCGGTCGCACGCCGGTATTGCCCCGCGGAGGCGCTCTTCGGAACCGTCGCTGTGTGCGCGTTGCGTCCCCGCCGGTAAACGCTTGCTTCTTCTTCGGTGAGAACCGGCAATATATTTTCCAGCGCGTCGCTCTGCGACGTCGCGGTTACAAATTTTCTTGCAAGCTCGTTCAGCCTTCCGATATCGCGTTCTCCCGATTCAAGCAGACGGCGTCTTGTCATAAGCTCAATAACCGCATCTCCGAGATATGCGAGCTGCAAACCATTCAGTTCACTGTAAAGCATTAGTTACGTCCGAATTATCCTTTTCCGTTTTTAATTTTTTGAATTCAGAGACCACGCAGACAAAATTTTCGCCCCCGACGACCGCTTCGATTCTTCCCGGCACAAAATTCCTGTCGAACCATACCTTTGCGACGCCGTTTTCGAAGGCAAAGCTGACAATATTCAACTCAACTCCGCAGTTTTCGGTTACCTCAACCCCGGTAAAATCGTCCTCTCCGAGCGTAAACACTCCGGAAAGCAAAGCAATGCCGCCCGGCGCTTTTCCGTTCAGCGGGATCGTCAGCCCGCCGCACGTTACGTTCGCCGTACCGTCCCGCATAATGTTTAGTCCAATGCCGCAAAGCGTCTCCGGCGCGGCAAACAGAAAGCCTACGTCTCCTTCGTCGCTTACGGTCACATTAACATCATACTGCGTGCCGCCAAAGCCGATATTTGCCGTATAAACACATTCCCGCGGCATAAACTGAGGGCATGCGGCGATCTCTCCGCATGAAATCAAAACCGCCGCCAATAATATCAAGCCTGCCGCGCCGCATATTTTTTTCATAATTACGCCTCCGCACATTGTCATCATAAAGCACATATTTTCAAGTAATAATCTATATGCGCAGACCATGTTTTATATGCGGAGGCGCTGAGTGTGAATTATTTATTGACTGTTGTTACGATCGTAGCGCGGTTGAAAAATTTCATAACCTTCAGCATCTTGTCGGAAGGCTCAAAATAAAGCGCGCATTTTTCTCCCTTGTCGTTGTTCCAAACAACAAGGTAAACTCCGGTCGCCTCGGGAGAGGATACCGCGTTGTATTTGTTTACGGCGTCTTTGTCTGCGCCGGCAGCCTCGCTGCTGTCAATCGGAGCGAGAACAGTCGCGTCTCCGACCTTGAGCGTTACGATTTCCTTGCGGCGGCGGCGGTTGAAAACGCTGCTTACCGTAAGAATACCCGTCGAAAGAATCGACTCATACTCAACTTCGGTATAGCACCAGGTAAGCGGTACGATTACCGAAAGCGCAAGGGGGGAGAGAGCAAGAGGCAAAAGGATGAAAGGACGGAAAATCGGTACTGAGAAGGTGATTATCACAAGCGCGATCGGAATCAGTATGTACGCAAGCAGCAGAAGAAACTTCTTCCGCTTGAGTTCCGCATCCTTCTTACGCTTTACACAGCTTTCCGCATAATTGACATTGTCATTCATGGCGTTTTATTCCTCCGTGGAATTAAATAAAATATATTTTAACATTTTGTTATTATATCATTATTACGCGCATTTTTCAAGTGTTTTTGCCGTACTTATTGCAATTATCAGAATTTTCTTATATAATAATCATATAATATATTTTTTTGCTTAAAAGAAGGCAGGTTGATATAATGAAAGCTGTAATTTCTGTCGCCGGAAAGGACAATCTCGGAATCATCGCAAAGGTCAGCGGAGCCTGCGCCGGATACGGCGTGAACATCGTAGACATTTCGCAAACCGTCCTCGGCGAATACTTTGCCATGATTATGCTTGCGGATATCGACAAAATCACCATCCCGTTCTGTGATTTCGTCGATAAAATGTCGGAGCTGGGCAGCGACGCCGGACTTGACATCCACACAATGCACGAGGACATCTTCAATTCCATGCATAAAATCTGAGGAGTTTTTTTCAAATGCTTGATACAAAAAATATTCTCGAAACAATCAATATGATTCAAGAAGAAAACCTTGACATACGAACGGTTACTCTCGGTATCTCGCTGTTCGACTGTTCAAGCGACGACGAGGCGAGGCTTTGTACCCGCGTCTATGACAAGATTGCTCGCGAGGCGGAAAAGCTTGTCCCCGTGTGCGTACAGATAGAAAAAGAACTGGGCATACCTATTATAAATAAACGCATTTCAGTAACTCCGGCGTCGCTCGTCGGCGGCTCGCTTTCAAGAGACGGTTTTGTACGTCTGGCGCATTCGCTTAACCGCGCCGCAGAAGCCGTCGGTGTAAATTTTATCGGAGGTTTCGGCGCGCTCGTTCAAAAGGGCTTCACATCAGCTTCGGAAAACCTGATTGATTCTATTCCGCAGGCTTTGTCCGAAACGTCTCTTCTTTGCTCCTCGGTAAATGTTGCATCCACAAAGGCGGGCATAAACATGGATGCGATCGCGAAAATGGGCAAAGTCATAAAGGAGCTTGCCTTCCTTACGCGTGATTCCTCCTCGATCGGATGCGCAAAGCTCGTTGTATTTGCAAACGCTCCCGACGACAATCCGTTTATGGCAGGCGCGTTCAACGGAGTCGGAGAACCGGAAACCGTTATTAACGTCGGCGTATCCGGTCCCGGAGTCGTTTCAAGCGCAATTAGACGCGCAGGCGACTGCTCTCTCTCCGAGCTCGCGGAAATTATCAAAAAAACCGCGTTCAAAATCACGCGTATGGGTCAGCTGGTTGCGCGAGAGGCCTCAAAGCGTCTTTCCGTACCGTTCGGCATCGTTGACCTTTCGCTTGCGCCGACGCCGGCCATCGGGGACTCGGTTGCTCATATTCTTGAAGAAATGGGTCTTGAATCTACCGGCGCCTGCGGAACGACGGCGGCGCTTGCAATGCTTAACGACGCCGTTAAGAAGGGCGGCGTTATGGCATCCAACTTTGTCGGCGGACTTTCCGGCGCGTTTATTCCGGTTTCGGAAGACGCCGGTATGATTGACGCCGTTGAACGCGGCGCGCTGACAATCGAAAAGCTCGAAGCCATGACTGCGGTCTGCTCGGTCGGACTCGATATGATAGCCGTTCCCGGAGATACGGAAGAATCGGTTATCTGCGGTCTGATCGCAGACGAGATATCAATCGGCGTTGCAAACACAAAAACAACGGCGGTACGCGTTATTCCCGCATACGGAAAAAAAGAAGGCGACAGCGTAAGCTTCGGAGGACTGCTTGGGCACGCGCCTGTAATGAAGATAAACGGCTTTTCTCCCGCAAAATTCATCGCGCGAGGCGGCAGAATTCCCGCGCCGATTCACAGCCTCAAAAACTGAGTCAAAACGAAGTTTCACAAACCCGGCGTAAGTCGGTTACGATATTTCCGAACGAAAACAGACGGATCATGAAAAATGTTCCGTCTGTTTTTTCGCTTTCAGAATATATTCACAAACGCCTTCATAGAATGGTATAAAAAATAATCGTGAGGTTAGGGAATAATGAACAGCGGATATTCTGAATTCATAAACAAAGCGTCGGACAAATCAAGGATATACTGCGAAGCGTGCGCGGACACCTCTGTTCGGGAGATGGCGGGCGAGTATCTGCTCCCCGATTACCTGCCGGACATAGACAAGATACTCTGCGTACGACCGCTCGCTCACCTTTCCGGCTCAGGAATAGGGGACGGCGTCATAACCTGGGAAGGCGACGTTTTCTATACGCTTCTTTACATGACAGGCGACGGCAAGCTTGCGGGAGCGGTCTTTGCCGAGCCGTTCAGCGGCTCGTCCCCGGCGGAAGTCACGGGAGACGAATGCATGGCGGGAGTTTATCCTTCCGCCGAAAGCGTTACAGTAAACCGCTCAACGCGCGCAAGGTGCAGATAAAGTCAACTTTGCGCGTCAGATGCACCGCATTCTGCGAGCAGGAGCTTGAAACAGTCGTAACCGGGCGTCAGTCGGTTGAGGATACGATCGGAATCGAAAGTCTTAAGGAAAACATAAGTACTCTTGACATGCGGGGCGGCGAAGAAAAAGGCGTTATTATAAGCGAAGATATTGAGCTTGAAGGCTCCTGCCCTTCCGTTAAAGAACTGATAACCTGCTCCGTAAGCGTACTTCCTCCCGAAGCGCGCGCGCGGAACGGAGAGGCGGAGGTCGAATTCGACGCGCTTTTCGATTGCGTTTACGAATGCGAAAGCGGAGGCTTTTCTTCAATTCAAAAGCGGTTCCGTGTGTCCCGTGCAATACCGGCAGCCGGTCTCGAACCGTCCTGCGAATGCGTTGCCCGCGCCGACGCCGGAGTTATAAAAGCGTCCGTACAGAATAACAGCTACGGCGAAAGACGAATAATTGAAATAGATTTCCCGTGCGATATAACCGTTACCGGCTATTTCAACCGCGAGGCTGCGATAACCGCCGATATGTACTCTACCGATTACGAAACCGTTTCCGACGTCAAACCGATACAGCCGGTACGCTTCTGCCGCGTGTGTTCCGGAAACGTCTCGGTAAACGCCTCGGCGGCGCGCGAAAACACCGGGCTTGACGACGCAAAATCGGTTTTTGACGGAAATATTGTTCTCGGAGACATAACCGTTACGCGTCAGCCGGACAGCAGACGGATTGTTGTTGAAGGCAGCGCCTTAATAACGGTCGTGGCAGTCTGCGGAGACGAGGACACACGCTATTGCAGCGGCAGCTTCACGTATCCGTTCAGATTCGAGCTTGACGCGGGAGACGATTCGCCAAATTCCGGTCTCACAGAGGAGCTTTGCATACTTTCAAGGCGGTTCAGACTAGATTCGACAAACGTATACGCCGACTTTGAGATCGGCGCCAGAATAATTGCGACAGACAAGCGCGAAACCACATGCGTCGGCTCGCTTGCAATCGACCGCGAGCATCCGTTTGACCACGACAGCTCCGCAATCATCCTATATTATCCGGAAAAAGGCGAGACAATCTGGGATATCTCAAAAAAATACCACGTTTCACGCGCAGAAGTTGAAAACGCAAATCCGAACGCCGAAACCGCCGGCGTCCTGCTCATACCTAAAAAAAACAAAAAGACTCCAACGTTCAGCCGGGTAATCGGATGACAAGATAGAAAATCGGCGATACCGTACTCAAAGAGAAACGGTATCGCCGGTTTATTTTACAGGATTCATTTTATCGCTTCGGCGGCAGTCTGAAAATCGTCGGTTATAACGAGCACCGCGCGGTCATTTGTTACGCTTATTACGGCGTTTTCGATTTTGTTCATCTCATCGGGCTTGTAGTCCTCAAAATTTACACGCTGTTTTTTTACGTATGATTCAAGCAGTCCCCTGATCACCTCGGAATCGGCGCTTCCGAGTTCAATAACTATGAGCGTGTCCGCACAGGCGCGGCTGCCGGAATACATAAGCACCTTCGCAGTGCCTTCGTTTACCTTTTCGCCGACAAGCAGCGGTATCATGGATGAATCAATCGGCTCAAGAGTTTCGTAAAATTTAACTTTTTCGAGTACGCTTTCGCAGATCTCCTCTGCGCTGCGGGAGGTCGGGGCTTCGTTCTGCGCGCAGGACGCAAACAGAAGACAAATTATCATTAAAAACAGAAAAAACAGAAACGCGGATTTTTTCATTCTGATATCCTTTCTTTTCCGATCATTTTGCCGCCGAATCGCTTCAGCCGACGGTATGCGTTAAAAGATAGTCCAGCCAGATCCCGCAATACTGCCTTCCGGGATGTATTCCGTCGGCAGCGGCACCGTCCGGCAGGCAGCCGTTTTCGTCCGTCATGGATTCGGCAACATTTACATAATATACCTTTTCTTCCTCTGTCATTTGCTTAAGCGCTTCATTAAAGCGTTCGACGTTGAAATTGTTGCAGTAGCCGCTCACGTCGTTCGCCTTTGCTCCGAGCGGAAGAATGCTCTGCACATAAATTTCGGCTTCGGGGTTTATATCGCGAAGCGTTCTTACAAGCTCCGCATATTTGTTTACAAACCCGCTTACGCTCGGCCAGCCGAGCTCGTTTATGCCGAACATTATGTACACCTTTTTCCACCCGCTGTTTTCGCGCACAGAGTCAATAACGGTTATCATTGAGCCGTCCGATTTTTCGACAATCTGCTTTGTGAATACAGTCGATACGTTAAGCGATGTGTATGCGTAATCCCCGGCGTTTGAAAGTCCTTCAAACATTATAAAGCCGTCGGTCCTCGAATCACCTATAAAAATTGCATCGTCAAACCAGTCTCTGCCTTTTTTGTCCGATTCCGGGACCGGATTGCCGTAGTCATACGGCGCGGGCGGATCGACCGGCTCTTTAGTGGTTTCTTCGGGCGTTGAGATCGGCTCCGACGTTGTATCCTCTGACGTCGGCTGATGCGACGTAACTTCGGGAGTCGTTTCGTCCGGCCTGACAGTCGTATCATCGGAGCGGTCGCCGCCTTTTGAACATGCGGTAATAGCCGACGCAATTAAAACTGCCGCTGCAACGGCGCTCACACGGGTGATTGTGGGATTCATCTATTTTTTACTTCCTTTCAGTTTATGACTTTTCGACGTATATTATATACTATTTGTTCCCGTTTTTTTCGACAATATATATTTTTGCAATATTAATTTTTTTGTTTGCTGTTTCAAAAGCATATCCATGACGCTTGCGGTTTTGTGTTGAAATATCATGACAGCCATGATATAATTATTTACTGAAAACGGAGGCGATTTTTACTGAAAAAAGTTTATATTCTGCTCACAAAAACAAACTCTCTCTGCGGTAAGTTTGTCCGGTTTTTCACAGGCAATCAGTACTCGCACGTTTCAATCTCGTTTAACCGCAGCCTTTCGGTCATGTATAGTTTTGCGCGCCGCAGTATGCGCTTCCCTCTGATAGGCGGCTTTGTTACCGAAAGCCTCGCATACGGCGTTTACTCAAAAAGCCTAAGTCAGCCGTGTCTGCTTTACGAGCTTGAAGTATCCTCCGCCGCTTATGAAAAAATGCTCAAAACCGTCGATGCCATGCTGTCAGATTACGATGCTTATAAATACAACTTCATCGGATTGCCGCTGTCTTTTTTTAATATTCCTTATGAAAGGAAGCGGCACTTCGTCTGCTCTCAGTTTGTCGCCATGCTTCTTGAAAATTCCGGGGCTGCGATGTGTCCGAACGCTCCTTCGCTTATGAAGCCGGCTGATTTCAAAATGCTTGCCGGGGCGAGGCTTGTCTATTCCGGAAACCTTGGCGGCGCATCGCAGGACGTCTTATTTTCCGACGCAGAATCTTGAAAAAATCTCTCCGACAATGCTTTCCGCGACGGCCCTTCCGTCAGTTTCCTCGAGCGCCGAAAGCGCCGCTTCAAGGTCGGTACCCGCGACGTCGGCAGTAAAACCGGCGTCAAGCGTTTCTCTTGCGGAGCTAACAAATCCGAGCGCCTTTGAAACCGCCGCATACTGTCTTGCATTGGTCAGCACCGCCGCGTCGCTGTAGCTTATGTCTCCGGCGCCGAACATATCTCTGATGAGTCCGCGCAAAGCGTCTATTCCGCTTCCGTCATGAACCGAAATACGCAGCGCCGCTTTCGCTTCGGGAATCAGCTTTTTAATGCTTTCTTCGTCAAAAGCCTCCGCAAGCTCCGATTTATTCAGCAAAATCACAGCTTCCGCGCCTCTGCTTACCGCCTCGTTTATTAACGCGGCGGCTTTTTCGTCGTCGCCGTCAATCGGCCGGGAAATGTCGAACACTCCGAGCACAAGCTCCGCTTCGGATGTTTTCTCCCCAGTTCTTACGGTTCCGAGACGTTCAACCTCATCCTTTGGCTCTCTTATGCCTGCGGTATCGCAAAGGCGAAGCAGCACTCCGTCTATGCTGGCGGTCTCCTCGACCGTGTCGCGCGTTGTTCCGGGTATGTCGGTCACAATTGCGCGGTCCCGTCCGAGAAGACAATTCAACAGCGACGATTTTCCGACGTTGGGCTTCCCGATTATCACCGACGGTATCCCTTCGCATATGGCGCGGCCGGTTCTGTACGACCCGCAAAGCGTTTTAAGCTCGTCCTGCAGTCCGCATATTCTGCCGTACAGCTCGGACTGCGGCATATCCGTCATGTCCTCGTCCGGATAGTCGATATATGCGTAAATCGAAGCGGTAAGGGACGTTATTTCGTCTGTCAGCTTTTTAAGCCTGCCGCTTAACACTCCTCTTGCCTGAGCCGCAGAAAGTCTGATCGCTTCTCCGCTTTCCGCGTCTATAAGACCGATGACCGCCTCGGCTTCCGTGAGCGAAAGTTTTCCGTTCACAAACGCCCGTCTGGTAAACTCTCCCGGTCCCGCGGGCGCGCAGCCCGCCGCAAACGCGGACGCGAGCACCTCCCTTGTGAGCGCGACTCCTCCGTGACAGCTTATTTCAACAGTATCCTCTCCCGTATATGAATGCGGAGAATAAAACACCGTCGCAATACCCGTATCTATCATTTCTCCCGCCGCCGACAGTATTTCGCCGTATACCGCGCGGCGGTCATGTGCGGCGGTCAGCGGAGCGCCCGACCGCGGAACAAAAAATTTCGACGCAATCTCAACCGCGCCTTCGCCCGATATACGTATAACCGCGATGCCGCCTCTTCCCGGCGGCGTCGATACAGCTGCGATTACTTTATTTTCCGTCATTTTTTATTTTTCTCCCCGATAAATGAAAATAGTTTCCATAATGCGTAACCTGCGGCTGCTCCGAAAGTATTAAGTATCAGATCGTCTATATCCGAATGCCTGTGTATAAAAAGCTGCGATATTTCTATAAAAAGCGAACTGAAAAAGCCGCACAGCACAGTTTTTGCAAACGACAGCTTCCAAAGCGCAGGTATGAAAACGCCCAGCGGCATGAAAACCACGATATTCCCTACAAAATTGTCCGTAAAAAGAGCATACCGCCCCCGCGCAAGCTCTCTGAATGTTTTTAAAATCGTATGAAACGGATACGGCTGGAGAAGCTCGAGACTAAACCGTACTCCCTCCGTAGGCAATACCGTCGCCGAAGCAAGCCCGGCGCAATACATTGCAAACGCAAACATCACAAGCTCGCGCGGCAGACGCAGCGGCATTCTTTTTCTTTTAACATACAGCGACCTGACGACAACGTAAAAAGGAGCAGCCGAAAGCATAAACGGAAGCATATCCCGCATATAATTCATCGCAGAAACAAGCAGTCTTAATATCATTTGCCGCAGTCCCCTTTTGGGTTTTAATTACATTAGTATAATATATTCGCGCTGTCCGTGTCAATATGTTTGAGGCAAAATAAGACCGTTTGCGGCAATTTCCTGCCTGTGCGGTATTGAAATTGACATTATAATATGGTAAAATAAAAACGTTGATATCCCCGATCCGACAGTCAAAACAAATGTGAATTAAAGGAGTGTTCCGAATGTACAGACGCGCATCAGGCCGGTCAGCTTTTCTGACGCCGGTTATTCTCGCCTCACTATCCGCAGCGCTGCTGCTTTGTGCCGCCGTACTTCTGCTGCTTGCGTCCCGGTTCGGGCACGACGTCACGGAGCCTCAGCAATTAAATCATTTGTCTGTCTCCTCTGAAAACAGCGCGGCGCCTTCCGTAACCGGCGCGAAAAGAGAAGAACGCGGTATCTGGATTGCGTCCGTTTTTAATATTAATTTTCCTTCGAAAAGCGGCCTTTCCGCCGAACAGCTCCGCGCAGAGCTTGACGACATCGTTGAAACTGCGGACAGCGTCGGTCTGAATTCAATATATTTTCAGGTTCGCCCTTCCTCGGACGCGCTTTACGATTCAAAAATATTCCCGGTTTCGAAATATCTCGGCGACACGCTTCCTGAAGGCTTTGATCCGCTCGCTTACATAATCGAACGCGCTCACGAACGCGGAATCGCGCTACACGCCTGGATAAACCCTCTGCGCGCCTCTGCCGATACAAACGATCTTTCAAAGCTGCCCGAGCACAGTCCCGCCCGCAAAAACCCCTCGTACTCTGTTGCGTACAAAAGCCAGCGTTACTATGACTGCGGCATTCCGGAAGTCAGGCAGCTCGTCGCGGACGGTATAGCGGAGATAATAAACAATTACGATATAGACGGTATAATTTTTGACGACTATTTCTATCCTTATCCGGAAAACGGAGTTTCTTTTGACGACGGTGCGACTTTCCAAAAATACGGCGGCGCATATTCGGATATCGGGGACTTCCGCCGCGACAGCGTGAACAAACTCGTTAAGCTCTGTTACGACACGGTCAAAGCGCTTGATCCAGAATGCCGGTTCGGAATCGCTCCGTTCGGAATCTGGAAAAACGACGACGGCAAAAACGGCGGCAGCGCCACAAACGGTCTTTCGTCGTATTCCGCAATATACTGCGACACTCTCGCCTGGATAAAGGGCGGCTACGTTGATTACGTCGCGCCGCAGATATACTGGCAGTTTTCAACCTCCGTCGCAAGGTACGACGTGCTTGTGCGCTGGTGGAACGCGGTTCTGTCGGAATACCCGAACGTAGACCTTTATATTTCGCATGCCGCATACCGCGCGTCAGAATGGGCGTCGGGCGAAATACGCAATCAGATCGAGTATGCGCGCAGCGAACGCGCTTACGCCGGAAGCATTCTATACGGCTACGCTTCCGTCAAAGCCGACGAAGCCGGTCTTGCGGCAGATTTGAAGAAAGCCTTCAGCTCCGATATTGTTTATACCTCGATATACTCCGACGGTTCGCCCGTCAGCGTCAACACGCCGCAAAACGGCGCTTACGTAGACTCTACCGGCACGTATCTGATCGGCACCTGCGATCCCGGTTTTCCGCTGTACTTCAACGGAAAGCCGGTGAGCGTTACAAAATCCGGTCTGTTTTCGGTTTATACGGCGATATCGGAAGGAGAAAATCGGTTTGTGTTCTCTCAGAACGGAACCGAAACAGTTCATATTATAAACGGCGGCAAAAAGAACACTTCGGGCGGATGGACAGGCTATGCCACGCTGCCGGACTTTCGTATCGTCTCGGTGTCTCCGTCTCTTAAGACAATCGTTAACGGCGGCGAAACACTTTCGCTCAGCGTAACCGCTCCGCACGGCGCGGAGGTAACCGCCACGCTCGGCAATTATACAATCAAACTCAACCCGACGATTAACCCGGTCGGAAAAGCCGAAAATTATAAGGAAATCTATGCAGGCGAGCTTACGCTGCCGGAGGTTTCTTCTCTTACTTCGCTTGGATGCATAGTTTTTAACGCAAGCAGGAACGGCCGGACAGCATCTCTTCAGGGCGCCGAGATTTCCGTGCTTGAAAAGAACGGTTCGTTTCCCGTCTCCGTAAAAAATGACGATACTCTTCTAAAAATCTCTCCGACAAGCTGGTATTACGACGATTTCAAGCCTCAGGCATCCGGCATGACCGACAACGCCGTCCGGCTTGAAAACGGATTCTACAAACTCCGCATGGGCGGATATATCTCCGCCTCAAACGCCGAAATCGTAAGCGGGGACGTCCCTCTCGCAGACGTTTCGCGAATGTTCATGCACTATACATACGAAACCACGACGCTGAGATTTTATACCGGCGTAAACGTGCCCGTACACACCGCTGTTACCGGAGGAAAATTCATTGTAACGCTTTTCAACTGCAGTTCGGTCAACCCCGACGCATACGTATTTCATCGATCCAATCCGCTTTTTTCCGATTTTTCGGTAACCTGCGATCAGAAAACTCAGACCGTTACATATTCGTTTGAGATGTACGACGCAGAAAATTATTACGGCTGCCACTTTATTTACAAGGATGAAGCGGTATGCGTTATTCTGACAAATCCTGTCGGTTTTGAAAGAGAAAATATGCTCACCGGCAAAACGATCGTGCTCGACGCCGGTCACGGCGGTACGGATCCGGGAGCGCTCGGACCTGTCAGGGGCTTTTCCGAAAAAGACATTAACCTCGCCATCGTTTTAGAAGCGCAAAATCGGCTTGAACTCGCCGGCGCCCGAGTCATTCTGACGCGGTCTGACGATTCCTACGTGTCTATCGACGACCGCATGGCGCGATATAACGAGATTTGTCCCGATCTTGCAGTTTCGGTTCATCAGAACTCCATGGACTTTAGCGCGGACATAACCAAAATACGAGGTCTTGTCTCCCTTTGGTTTGCCGATTCGGGCAGAATGCTCGCCGAATGCGTCTCTTCCGGAATTTCGAAAAAAATTGGAAGACTCGAGCGGCCTGTTGCTCAGCAGCGGCTCGCCATGCTGCGAAATCCGAAATTTCCCGCGTCGCTTGTTGAAGTCGGCTTCATAACCTGCGTTGAAGAGGTTGAGGTAATGCGTAAGCACGGCGTTTCCGACGCAGCGGCAGGCATTTGCGACGCTGTTTTCAACTTTTTCACAAGACAGCAAGACTATATTCTCTATGACCGAAGCGGATCACGCACTCTCGTTGCGGACCCGGTTGTATATTATTTTTCACAAAGGAATGGTTGATAATGGAACAGAGAAAACGCAGATTCGGAGACCGTAAAGACGGTTGGAGACTCAGGGGCATCGCTCCGTACGATACGGTGTCGCCTTACATAATGGTCGAACGCAATGACGCGTCCAACTTTTTTGCCGACCGTTTCGACATTGAAGAAGCCGAAAGATTTATACGTGAAAAACGAAACCAGGGGCTCAAAACCTTTGGCATCATGCACGTAATTATCGCCGCATATGTGCGTACAATCTCGCAGAAGCCGTATCTGAATCGTTTTCTGTCCGGTCAAAAGGTATATGCGCGAAATTCAATACAGGTAAATATGGCGGTTAAACGAACAATGACCCGTGCAGAGACCGACACGGTTATTAAGGTTTTTTTCGAACCGACAGACACCGCCGTCGACGTATACAATAAAATGACCGAGGTTCTCAACCGCACCTTCAACACTTCGGCAACCGATTTTGACGACACCGCACGGTTTATAAACTATATTCCGGGACTGCTTAAAAAATTCGCCGTACACTTTCTGAAAACGCTGGACTATTTCGGCCTGCTTCCGAAAAAGCTGCTCAACGTAAGCCCCTTCCACGGATCTATGTTTATAACTTCAATGGGCTCGCTCGGCATCCCGCCGATTTTTCATCATCTTTATAATTTCGGAAACGTTCCGGTCTTTATTTCATTCGGCGCAAAATATACCGAAAATCAGATCGACGACGACGGCAGAGTTGTTAAGAAAAAATTTATTGACTTTAAAGTCGTGACCGACGAACGTATCTGCGACGGCTTCTCCTACGCAACCGGGCTGCGCGCCCTGCGCCGGTATTTGTCAAATCCGTCGTTGCTCAACAATCCTCCGAAGGAAGTTATCCCCGATCCCGATATTGACAAAAGAGTTAAAAAGAAAGAGAACGCTTCAGACAGCTGATTATTTAAAATGCGAAATTGTGATTTTTTACCCACCGCAGCCGTTGTCGGCGCCGGTCACGCCGGCGTTGAGGCTGCGCTTGCCTGCGCCAGAATGGGCGTTGACACAATTCTGTTCACCCTGAGTCTTGACGCTGTTGCAAACATGCCCTGCAATCCCGCAATCGGCGGCACAGGCAAGGGACATCTTGTCTTTGAAATTGATGCGCTCGGCGGAGAAATGGGCCGCGCCGCCGATCTTGTTACGCTTCAGAGCCGCACGCTGAACGAGGGAAAGGGCGCCGCCGTTCATTCCAAACGCGTACAGGCCGACCGTATGCTGTATCGCTCTATTATGAAGCGCACACTTGAAAATCAGCCTCATCTCAGGCTCGTTCAGGCGGAAATAACCGAGATTATTACCGAAAGCACCGGCGCGGGACTGCGTGTCTGCGGCGTTCGTACCAAACTCGGCGTTGAATTTAAAGCCGACGCGGTTATTATTTGTACCGGAACTTACCTCGATTCACGGGTCATTGTCGGTTCGGCGGCTTATGCGTCGGGTCCCGACGGTTCTCTCCCGGCTGTAGGTCTGACAGATTCGCTTAAAGCCTGCGGAATTGATTTTCTGCGCTTTAAGACCGGAACGCCTCCCAGGGTTCACGCCGATTCCATTGACTTTTCAAAACTTGAAATTCAGCCCGGCGAACAGCACATCACGCCGTTTTCCGCGCTTACCGATGAAAACGAACTTAACAAAATCAGCCAGATTCCATGTCATATAGTATACACAAATTCGGAAACTCACGAAATTATTCGCCGAAATCTTCACAAATCTCCGCTCTATACAGGCGTAATTAAAGGCACCGGGCCGCGTTATTGTCCGAGTATTGAGGACAAGGTCGTACGGTTCGCCGATAAAGAGCGTCACCAGCTTTTCGTTGAACCGATGGGAAGCAACACCAAGGAAATGTATATACAAGGTTTCAGCTCCTCGCTTCCCGCAGAGGTCCAGCTGGAAATGCTCCATTCTCTGTCCGGTTTTGAAAACGCACAGGTTATGCGCTGGGCATACGCAATTGAATATGACCTTGCCGATCCGACTCAGCTTTATCCTACGCTTGAATTTAAAAAAGTCAACGGCCTTTACGGCGCCGGACAGTTCAACGGTTCCTCCGGATACGAAGAAGCGGCGGCGCAGGGAATTGTCGCCGGAATAAACGCCGCCTGCAAACTGCTTGGAAAAGAACCTGTTATACTGCCGCGGGAAAGCTCATATATCGGCACGCTTATAGACGACCTTGTAACAAAGGGCACCTCGGAACCATACCGTATTATGACCTCGCGCTCCGAATACCGGCTGCTCCTGAGACAGGACAACGCCGACTCCAGGCTCTGTGAATTCGGCTTCAGATGCGGGCTGCTCTCAGAGGAAAGATACCGGGCCGTAAAAGAGAAAGAAGCGGCGATCAGCGCCGAGATTTCGCGGCTGAACCACACAAATCTCGGTCCGGCAGCCGCAAACCGGTTATTGGAACGCGCCGGTACGTCTACCGTTTCAAGCGGAGTTACTCTGGCCGACCTGCTGCGCCGTCCTCAGATTTCTTACGAAGATCTTTCCTGCGTTGATCCGGAGCCACGAACGCTGCCTAACGCCGTTGTCCGCCGTGTGCAAACCGAAGTTAAGTACGAGGGCTACATAAAACGCCAGCTCGATGAGGCGGCAAGAGCCGAAAAAACCGCTCGCATAAAGCTTCCGCCCGATATCGATTATCTAAAACTCGAAGGCCTGCGCATCGAAGCACGGCAAAAGCTTGACAAAATCCGTCCGGACAATCTCGGACAGGCGTCCCGTATCAGCGGAGTCAGCCCGGCCGACATTTCAGTTCTTATGATTTATCTCAAGCTGAAAGGAGGCCGCGCCGCCGACGATGAGTAGTTTTTCAACATTAATATATAATACCTGCGCCCAAAACGACGGCGTAATTTCCATTGACAACAACCTTGCCGAAAAACTCGGAGTTTATCTTGAAAATCTCCTCGAAACCAACAAAAAAATGAATCTGACGGCAATACGCTCTCCCGAGGACGCCGCCCTTAAACACTTTGCCGACTGTTTGACAGTTGTGCCGCTGATTCCGCGCGGCGCAAAACTCATCGACGTCGGAAGCGGCGCGGGTCTCCCAGCAATACCGATCGCTCTTTCCAGACCGGATGTTTCCGTAACCGCGCTCGACTCGACCGGGAAAAAGGCGGCATATATTGCTTCGGTTGCCCAAGCAATGGAAATCTCCAATCTGAACGCGGTATGCGGCAGAGCGGAGGAACTTGGCAGGCAGCACGGAATGCGCGAGTCGTTCGATACCGTCACAGCCCGCGCGCTTGCACGGCTTAACGTCCTTTGCGAGCTTTGTCTGCCTTTTGTCAGAGTCGGCGGGGTCTTTATTTCGATGAAAGGTCCGCTTGCAGACGAAGAAATTACTGAAGCTCGACAAGCTTTGAAAACATTGGGTGGGGAAATGGCGGAAAATAAGCGTCTGACGCTCTCCTGCGGCGGAGAATCTATTGACCGCGCCCTCATTATCATACAAAAAGTTGGGCACACTCCCATAAATTACCCACGTAATAATTCAGCTATTACCAAAAACCCGCTTTAAAGTGGGTTTTCTTTTTGTTTGTAACGGTGTCGTTACCGGAGGCGACAAAACAATTTTATTTTTACTGTCCGTTTTTTCTCGCAGGAAATAGCTGAAAATGGTATACTGTTTTTACAATCAAGTCTGTTGTAAAGGATGTGTCAAATGAAAACTAATATTTTCCCGGCGGCCCCGGATGAATGCCGCGTACGTATGCTTCCCGCGCTTTCCATAGCTCCGAATCCCTCCCAGCCGCGGCGTTTTTTTGCCGACGAAACCATTCTTTCTCTTGCCGACAGTATCCGCCGGCACGGAATTCTTCAGCCGCTCAGCGTTCGTCTTATTGACGGTATGAAATATGAGCTGATTGCAGGGGAACGAAGGCTCCGTGCCGCAAAGCTTATCGGAATGAAGGATGTTCCGTGCCTGGTTATCGCCGCAGACGAGCGCCGTTCCGCAGAGCTTGCAATTATCGAAAATTTACAGCGTGAGGATCTGAATATCTTTGAACAGGCAGGCGCCATTGCGTCGCTTATCGATATTTACGGTCTCACTCAGGAGCAGGCCGCAAAAAGGCTGTCGTCAAGCCAATCTTATGTTGCAAACAAGCTGCGTATTTTAAAGCTTACATCAGAGGAACGCGAAATTATACTCAAACACGGTCTTTCCGAACGTCACGCCCGCACTCTTCTGCGCATAGACGATCCGGAACGCCGGCTTGCCGCGCTCGAACACATTGCCGAAGCTTCGCTCAACGTATCTCAATCTGAAGAATACGTCGACCGAATTTTGACATCACCCGAACCGGTTCAGCCCGAGTCCGCAAGCAAAACGTCCGAAAAGGGAAGAGAGCGTCTGATCCTGAAGGATATCCGTATTTTCTACAACACAGTCGACCGTGCCGTCGAAACAATGGAGCGTGCAGGCGTCGCCGTTACAAGCGAGCGGCATGAATCCGACGATTTTTACGAGCTTTTGATAAAAGTCAGAAAAACTGCGTGTTAATTGTTTCACGTGAAACACCGTGCGCCGGCAGCATTCGATGTTTCACGTGAAACATTTTTATGTAAATGTAAAAACTCAGAGATATTATTGACAAGAGAAGTGTAAATTGTTATAATATATGTTAACCATATATTAGCGGAGGGTTTCCCAAGTGGGCAAAATCGTTGTGTTTGCCAACCAGAAAGGCGGCGTCGGAAAAACAACCTCGGCGGTAAATATCGCCGCGGCAGTGGGCGCTAAAGGAAAAAAAGTTTTACTCGTTGATATGGACCCGCAGGGTAACACCTCGAGCGGAGTCGGAATCAACAAAAAGAGCATGAAGCTCTCTTCATATGACATTCTTATAAACCGAAGCAGCGCGGAATCCTGCGTCGTCGAAACCGACTTTGAAAACTTATCTATAATTCCGTCAAATATTTCGCTCGCGGGAGCCGAATTTGAACTTGTTTCAAGCGATAACCGCGAAACGCGGCTTAAAAGCGCTCTTTCGATTATAAAAGACCGTTTCGACTATATTTTCGTTGACTGCCCGCCGTCGCTCGGTATCCTGACCGTAAACGCGCTGGTGGCCTGCGACGGCGTACTTGTGCCTATGCAGTGCGAGTATTATTCGCTTGAAGGTTTGTCGCAGCTCATGGTGTCAATCAAGCAGGTTAAACGGCTTTATAACCCCGGGCTCGAAATCGTCGGAATCATTATTACAATGTACAACGGACGGCTGAATCTGTCGCTTCAGGTCATGGATGAATTGAAAAAATATTATGCAAATAAATTATTTTCAACAACAATTCCACGAAACGTGCGTCTAAGCGAAGCGCCGAGTTACGGAATGCCGGTGCGTTATTATGACAAATACAGCAACGGCGCTGAGGCATACGACAAAATTTCAGAGGAACTTATCGAACGAATATGATTTCCCCTCACACTTTTAAAAGGAGTGAATTTAATGGCAAAAAGTAAAATCAGCGGACTCGGCAGAGGTCTTGACGCAATATTCGAAGACAATTCCGCAAGCACCAACGAGAGTGTGACAATGCTCAGACTGTCAGAAATTGAACCAAATCCCGATCAGCCCCGACGTTCCTTTGATTCCGAGGCACTGTCTCAACTCGCCGATTCAATCGCCGCAAACGGACTTATTCAGCCTCTTATAGTGCGCCCGGGAAAAAGCGAAGGCTATTATGAAATAATCGCCGGAGAAAGACGCTGGCGAGCGTCAAAAATGGCGGGACTTAACGAAGTTCCGGTCATAATAATGGACCTTGACGATATTAAAGCCGCTCAGATTTCCCTTATTGAAAATATACAGCGCGAAAACCTGAATGCGATTGAAGAAGCGAACGCTTTTAAGAAATTAATAACCGAATACGCCATGACGCAGGAAGAGCTTTCCAGACAAATCGGCAAGAGCCGCAGTCTGATTGCCAACACGCTGAGGCTGCTCGATCTTCCGGAATCCGTAGCGTCAATGGTTGAAAAAGGCGAGCTTTCAGCCGGCCACGCGCGCACCTTGCTCGGACTGCAAAACCGCGAGCTTATCGAAGGCGCCGCTATAACCGCAAAAAAGAAAGAACTTTCGGTCAGAGCGCTTGAAAACCTTGTTAAAAGCATGAATCGTCTGGAAGAGCAGGCCGAGGAAGCAAAAGAAGAAGAAAAAAATACGGTTAACGTTGATTATACCGCAGAGCTTGCGCGTAAAATGACCTCCCGTCTCGGAAGACGCATTACAATACGCAGCAAGGGCAAAACCCACCGCGTCGAAATTGAATATGAAAACGACAGTGATCTCGACGATATTATAAAACTCCTTTGCGGAGACAACATTTTTGACGAATAATTTATCGTTTACATAAAAAGGAAGGCATATATAACAATGATCGACATTAAGTATATCAGAGAAAACCCTGCGGAAGTGATTGAACGCTTCGCCATTAAAGGACGCGACGCAAACGCTGAAATTAAAGAGATTCTTGAACTCGACGAAAAGCGCCGCGCAATGATTGCCGAAAACGAAACTCTCAAGGCCGAGCAGAATCGGGCGTCCAAAATGGTTCCGCAGTATAAAAAAGAAGGAAAAGACACGGCGGAGCTTTTTGCAAAAATGAAAGAAATGTCGGCAACAATAAAGGCAAACGACGAGAAGCTTTCGGACGTAGAAGACCGCTTCAACACACTTATGCTCGGGCTACCGAATCTTCCCGACCGTGACCTTAAACCCGGCGGAAAAGAAAACAACGAGCCTCTCCGCTACTTTGGAGAGCCGCACAAATTCGGCTTTGAGCCGAAAAACCACGTTGATATCTGTACAGACCTCGGTCTCATCGATTATAAACGCGGAGTTAAACTCTCGGGAAACGGCTTTTGGATTTACCGTGGTATGGGCGCGCGTCTTGAATGGGCGCTTCTGAATTATTTCATCGAAACGCATCTTTCAAACGGATTTGAACTTGTCCTTGTACCTCATATGCTCGGATATGAGTGCGGTCTGACCGCGGGACAGTTCCCCAAATTTGAAGAGGACGTTTACTGGCTCGAAACCGCAGAGGACGAACGCCGCCGCTTTATGCTTCCGACTGCCGAAACCGCGCTCGTTTCACTCCACAGGGACGAAATCCTTTCCGAAGCAGAACTCCCCAAAAAATACATCAGCTACACGCCCTGTTTCCGCCGCGAAGCCGGATCATACCGCGCGGACGAACGGGGAATGGTGCGCGGACATCAGTTTAATAAAGTCGAGATGGTTCAGTATACGCTTCCGGAAAAATCAGACGAAGCATTTGACGAACTTGTCGCAAACGCCGAAAATCTTGTCCGCGGACTAGGATTCCATTTCCGCACTGTAAAGCTCGCCGCAGAAGACTGCTCGGCTTCCATGGCGCGCACCTACGATATTGAAATCCATATCCCTTCGATGAACGGATATAAGGAAGTAAGCTCCGTTTCAAACGCACGTGATTATCAGGCGCGCCGCGGAAATATGCGATTCCGCCGCGAAGGCTCGGGAAAACCCGAATTTGTTCATACTCTCAACGGCTCCGGCCTTGCGACAAGCCGTATTCTTCCCGCAATTGTCGAACAAAACCAAAATGCCGACGGAAGCGTAACCGTACCGGAAGTTCTTCGAAAATATATCGGCGCGGAACGCATCGAACGCGGTATGTGACCTTGCCTGTCACGGTCGGAAAGGCATTACATGTTCAATATTTCCAATTTTTTAACAAACAGCAATATTACGCTTGAGCTTGTCGTTTGGCCGATGTGCGTGGGATTTATCATTGCTCTGGGTCTTATTCTTTACAGCAAAAATGTTCACGGCGTTCTTATACGCAAATTAAAAGAACAGAGCGCTTTTTCCCCGGACAATGCCGCAAGCCTCGGAGAGCTTGGTCTTTCCGGACGAAAACTGATCCGATTTTCGCTAAGGCGAGGAAGTATGCTGCGTAAAGTTGTTTACGGCTTCGCCGGAGAGATGCCGGACGAAACCACCGCCGAAAAAATCAACTCTGCGCTTCCCGACAAAAACGTGTCCCTTGACGACCTGAAATTTTATATTCCCGAAAAACACACCGAAAAAGCGGAAACCATGTACAACTCCGGCGGCGCTTCCATTCTTACGGTTATCTGCGCAATTGTGCTCTGCCTCTGCGCTGTTTTACTGGTGCTTGCGCTTGTGCCGTGGATATTGGGTTTTCTGACCTGACCGCAAAAGAGAATTATTAGGAGGAAGTTAAATGAACGAATCCGCACGACCGGCTCAGCGCCGCGGACGAAAACAGAGAAGTACAGGATTTGTTGTTCTGATTACGATGCTAATAGCTCTTGTTCTCGTCGGCGCGACTGTTCTCGGACTTTTCCTCGCAGGATGGCGTTATATAAAGCTTAATTTTGACGACGGCAGCTTTGTAAAATTCCTTGGCAGAGTTGACTCAACCGGCACGCTCAGCAAAGGAAATCTATACTATTCCGACGGCTCAAGCGCCGAAGTCGATATGGCAAACAACAAAATAACGTATTCAAACGGCAATGTATACGAAGGCACGCTTTCCGGGCTCAGACGCCATGGACAGGGAAAAATGACCTACGCTTCCGGAGACGTTTACGAAGGAAATTTTACAAACGATGAAATCGACGGTTACGGAACGTTTAAATTTGCCAACGGAGATTCCTACACAGGAAATCTTAAAAACGGCAAAATGGACGGCGAAGGCTCGTACACCTGGTCGGACGGCTCTGTTTACATCGGCAGTTTTGCCGACGATATGAAAAACGGCTACGGAAAGTATATCTGGGCAGACGGATCATCGTATGAAGGATATTATGTAAACGACCTTAAGCACGGCTCCGGAACCTATATACTTACAAACGGCGACACTTATGTCGGCGATTTCAAAAAAGATATGCGTTCCGGAAAGGGCGTTTACACCTGGCAGAACGGCGACGTATACGACGGTGAATTTGTTGACAACAAGATAAACGGCTGGGGTACATATACCTGGGCAGGAGGCAGACAGTTTACCGGCCTTTGGGAAAACGGAAAAATTGTAGTAACGCAGACCGACGACACTTCAACAGACTCTCCTGAGCCCGACCCTGAACCTACTGAATAATTTGTATGAAAATACTGATGGCTGCAATGGCGCTCGGTATCGGCGGAGCGGAAACACACATTGTCGAGCTTTCAAAAGCGCTCCGCCGCCTCGGACATGAAGTATGCGTTGTTTCCGGCGGCGGAGTTTATGTTGGCGAACTTGAAAAAAACGGCGTGCGGCACATTAATCTCCCTATGAACAGCCGTAATCCCAAAAAAGTATTCGCCGCATACAACGGACTTCGAAAGCTGCTGAAAAAAGAACATTTCGACGTCGTACACGCACACGCCCGCATTCCGGCGTTTATCTGCGGAATTGTTGCAAAAACAAACCGCGATTTCCGTTTTGTCACAACCGCCCACGGCGTTTATGAAATGAACAGTCTTGCGTCGCGAATCGGAAACTGGGGGCAGCGTTCGCTTGCTGTCAGCTGCGACGTTAAAGAATATCTGATAAACAGTTACAAAATACCTTCCGATAATATTTTTTTGACTGTCAATGGTATAGATACCGAGCGTTTTTCCGCGCAAGCCGACAGCTCGGAGTTTATTTCCGAATTCGGGCTTAATCCCGGCTGCCGCCACCGCGTTGTATATGTGTCTCGGATTGACACCGCAAGCGCTCATGTCGCGTTTATGCTCGTAAACTCAGCCCGCGAAATCTTTGAAAAGTGGAACGATGCGGAAATTGTTATTGTCGGCGGCGGTACGGCGTTTGACCGTCTAAAGGAAGCGGCTGACAAGGTTAACGGTTCATGTGCGCGCCGTATTATAACTTTAACCGGTCCGCGTACCGATATCGACCGCATAACAGCTTCGGCAACTGTTTTTGTCGGAGTTTCCCGGGCGCTTCTTGAAGCGATGGCGGAAGAAAAGCCCGCCGTTATCGCAGGGTCGCAGGGCTATATCGGAATCCTGACTAAAGATGTAGTCAACCTTGCTGTTGAAACGAATTTCTGCGCACGCGGCTGTGCGCTCCCGGACGAAGAAATTGTTAAACGCGACGTAATCGACCTTCTCGGAAGAACGCCCGGCGAACTGTCGGAAATGGGCGCCTTTAACAGATCGGTCGTCCTTGACGGATACTCAACCGAACAAATGGCAAAAGACGCCGTCGCCATGTACGAATCGACGCCTCTTCGCCGCAGAGAAAAGGGCAAGAAGGTCCTTATCTGCGGGTACTACGGTTACGGAAACAGCGGCGACGATCTGCTTCTCAGAATTATCACAGAAAATCTTCATCGGCAGGTGCCGAGGATAGACATCTCCGTGCTTACAAAAAGCCCGCGTCAAACGGCGCGCACCTGCTCTGTCCGCGGATGCAGACGATTTAATCCGTTTTCTCTTTTTGCCGCCGTAATGAGATCAAATCTTCTTATAAGCGGCGGAGGAACTCTTCTCGCAGACAATACCAGCAGCCGTTCTCTGTTCTATTATACATTCGTAATTCGTCTTGCCCGGGCGCTCGGGAAAAAAGTCATGGTATACGGAAGCGGTGTCGGACCGGTTTCGACTCAGCGGAACCGTGTGCGCGTGCTCAAAGCGCTCGGCTGCTGCGACAAAATCACATTGCGCGAAAGCTCGTCGCTCAATGAAATTACAGATTATATAAACGAAACCGGTTATTCAAACGACATTCTGTCAAAAGCGGAGGTTACAGCCGATCCGGCCTTTCTTATGCGTCTGCCGGACCCTCTTTGGCAAAAACAAATCGCAGCTCGGCTGGGACTGATCAACGGCAGAAACTATTTTGCAGTCGCTCTCAGACCCTGGAAGGACAATGCCGCCGACATTGAAGAGCAGACAGCGGAAGCGGCGCGCGTTCTATTCCGGCGCTTCGGACTGTCTCCGGTAATTATTGCAATGCAGGCTTCATTCGACCTGCCTATGGCAGAACGGATAGCGGAACTTATACCCGAAACAGAACCGGTCGTTGTACACGGTCTTACGGCGCCGGAAACCGCGTCGATTATCGGTATGTGCCGGTTTTCTGTCGGAATGAGACTTCATTCGATAATTTATTCAGCCGTTGCCGGAGTGCCTTCGGTCTGCATTTCCTATGACCCGAAGGTAGACGCGCTTGCAAAAGAGCTTGAACTTAATGTCATATCTGCTGAAACTCTGACCTGTGAAGATATCGTCGCCGCCGCTGAATCAGTGCTCGACAACCGCAATCAGCTTGCGGAAAAGCTGCGCGGCAACACCCGGACTCTTCGTGAAAAAGCTTCGTCCGATCCGGAATACGTCAGAACGCTTCTGAAAGGATAAGTTTTATGTTTTTGATTTTAGTCTGCGGCGCAGACGGAACCGTTCTGTACCGAATGATACGGCGTGCGAGTTTAGCGAATATGCCGTCGGAAGCAACATAAATTTGCTTCTCGACAACGCAGGACAAATAAAACTGAACGAGCTTACCGACAAAACTCCGAAACGCGCCCGCAAATCGGGACCGCATCACACCGAAAAGCACAACGACACGCTTATGCCGCATATGAGCGTGCGTCTGGACGTGCCGCTCAACGTCGCTATGTGAGCCACGTTTGTCGTTCTTCCGGATAAAAAGCAATTTTGAACCGGAATTTCCCGGAGGAAAGACAACGGTTTGGTTCTTTTACCGTCAGCTTCAGCATAATTCGCGGGTGCTGTCGGCGCTGATGTTTTTTGACGAGCTGTTCTGATTGATTTTTCACCGCTCCGTCACATGACTGTCACATTAAGGATTTATAATATAAAAAGGTTATTATCAATAAAAATTACAGGGGGAACACGTTTTGATCGAGGTCAGAAACCTTACAAAAAAATACGGCCAGAACACCGTGGTCAAGCACCTGAACTTTACAATCGAATCGGGCAAGATCTACGGCTTTCTCGGCCCGAACGGCGCCGGAAAATCAACAACGATGAATATGATAACCGGCTGTCTTGCGTCGACCGAGGGAGAAGTGATAATAGATGGTCACGATATACTTGAAGAGCCGGAACTTGCGAAAAAATCGATAGGTTACCTTCCGGAAATACCGCCGGTTTATCCCGACATGACTCCCGAAGAATACCTTCGTTTTGTCGCAGAAGCCAAGGGCGTTAAAAAGAGCGACATCGACAGACAGATTGAAAAGGTAATGGAGCAGACCGGCATAGTACATATGAGCGGAAGACTTATCAAGAATCTGTCAAAGGGTTATAAGCAGCGCGTCGGCATCGCACAGGCGCTGCTGGGAGAGCCCGCGCTTATAATTCTTGACGAGCCGACCGTCGGTCTCGACCCGAAACAGATAATTGAGATACGCGACCTGATTATCAGCCTCGGAGACGAACATACCGTCATTCTGTCGAGTCACATACTCGCCGAAATCAGCGCGGTATGCGATCACGTAATGATCATTTCGCACGGAAACCTCGTTGCGTCTGATACGCTTGAAAACATACGCCGTAATTATGTCACGGAGAACAGCGTGACGATAGTATGCAAATGCGGCTTTGAAAAGCTTAAGGAAATTCTCGCGCCGATTGAAGGCATAATAAGCTATGAAGCCACACAGTCCGAAAGCGACGAAGAAACATATGAGGTGCGCATTGAAGTTGAAAGCGGCGCCGACATACGCGAGGCGGTGTTCAAAGCGTTTGCCGCCGCGGGAGTTTCGCTTCTTAAGCTGAACGACTCGGCGCTTTCTCTTGAAGAAGTCTTCCTCAAGCTTACCGCGGACGACAACTCGGCCATTGACGAGTACGATGACGACGGCGACGACGATGATGACGATGACGATGACGGCGACGACGATGATGACGATGACGATGACGACGGCGACGATGATGACGACGACGATGATGACGACGACGATGATGACGACGACGATGACGACGACGATGATGACGACGACGATGATGACGACGACGACGGCTATAAACCGCTGTTTGGCGGCGTAACAAAAAAGGAGGGCAACGACTGATGGGCGCAGTTTATAAAAAAGAGCTTCGGTCTTATTTCACAAATATGATCGGCTGCATAGTTGTAGCGTTCATGCTGCTTTTTATCGGAATTTTCTCCATCTCCCTCAATTTCAAAAACGGTTATCCCAACTTTGAATACAGTCTCAGCTCGCTCAGCTTCGTATTGTTATTTATCGTACCGGTACTGACTATGCGCGCAGTTGCGGACGAGCGGCATCAGCGCACGGATACTCTGCTGTATTCTCTTCCTTTGTCCATGACCAAAATTATTATGGGAAAATATTTTGCAATGCTGACGGTTTTCGCCGTTCCAACCGGCGTAATGCTGCTGTATCCGCTTATTATGAGTCTGTACGGAAAGGTATCTCTGCTCACAACCTTCAGCGCGATCTTTGCGTTTTTCCTGCTCGGCGCGGCGCTTATTGCGATCGGTCTTTTCATGTCTTCGCTTACCGAAAGCCAGGTAATTGCGGCGGTGCTCAGCTTCGGCGCGCTCCTGCTCTGCAATCTTATGAGCGGACTTGCGACAATGGTTCCCGCAACCGCAATAGCTTCGTTTATTGCTTTTACTTTGCTTGTCGTCGCTGCGGCTCTGCTTGTGTACTATATGACAAAAAACTACTGGCTTTCATTTATCATCGCCGCTGTGCTTGAGCTTATACTGGTTATTTTCTATGTTTCAGACCCATCCTCGTTCAACGGGCTGTTCGCAACGTTTATGACATGGCTCTCGCTGTTCGAGCGCTTTGACAATTTCGTATACAGCGGTATCTTCGACATGACTGCGGTCGTCTACTATATCTCAGTATCTGTTGTTTTCGTATTCCTGACGGTCCGCGTTATGGACAAGCGGCGCTGGTCGTAAGTTTTAAGGGGGCATAATAATCATGAACCTTAATAAGCTTCGCAAAACATTCAACACAAGATATACCAAAATCGGAGGCTACGGAGCCGTTCTTACGGCAATCGTCCTTGCAATCGTAATAATCATAAATCTGCTGATAAATCAGCTTCCCTCAACTCTGACCAAGTATGACACAACCTCAAGCGGATTCTTTACGATTTCCGACAAAAGCAAGGAGATTATCAAAAACATCAAATCGGACATTACGATATATCTCATTGCCGAAAGCGGCTCTGAGGACACTCAGATAAAAGAGCTTGCCGCACGATACACCGCATTGAACGGAAAAATCAAGTTCAAAAAGGTCGATCCGGCGGTTCAGCCCGGATTTACGTCCGCATACACCGACGAAACGCTCAATCAAAACAGCCTCATCGTCGTAAACAATGACACCGGGCGTTCCACCTGCATCGACAACAGCAGCATCTATGTAACCGAATATTCAGATGAAGAACTGTACTACTATTATTTATACGGTCAGACGCCGAGCGGTACAACTTCGTTTGCCGGAGAAAGCGCAATCACCTCGGCTCTGGATTATGTCACTGCGGAAAAGCTTCCGAAAATGTACATCCTGACCGGAAACGGCGAGTCGGAACTCGGTGAAACGCTCTCCGGAAGAATCAAAAAGGATAATATCGAAACCGAACAGCTTTCGCTTATAAACGCATCCGAAGTTCCCGCCGACGCCGACATAATCCTTATTCATGTTCCGACCTACGATCTTTCGGAAAACGAAACAAATCTGCTTTCCGACTACATATCGGCGGGAGGGCACGTTATCGCCGTCACCGGCTTCGCTTCAAACAGTTTTGACTCTCTGAATTTCCCGAATCTCTTTAAGCTGACTTCATCTTTCGGACTTGAATATTCCGACGGACTGGTTCTTGAAGGAACGTCAAACAATTATTATCAGGCGCCCTACTACTGTATTCCTAAGGTCGCCTCAAACAGCTTTTCTTCAAGACTTACTTCCAATGCAACGCTCGTCTGCATCATGCCTCACGGCATCCTTGAGTCCGAAACAACTCCCGAAGGCATAACCGTATCTTCGCTGCTGTCCTCAACCGCAACCGCATACGCAAAAACCGACATAGCAGAAGACACCACTATTGAAAAAGCAGAGGGCGACAAAGAAGGACCGTTTATGTTCGGCGCTATGGCAGAGCGCGAAGACGGCGGAAGCCTTATATGGTTTTCCTGCGCCGATTTTCTCAACGACAGCCTTTCCACCAGCTTTGCAAATTCGGATTACTTTCTCTCCGTTATCGCAACGCTCACAAACAAGGCCGAGTCGGTGTCGATAGCTTCAAAGCCCATGCAGGTTGCGGCGCTCGTTGTAAATGATATGGCCGCAAATATCTGGGGAGCGGTATTTATCTTTATCGTCCCGGCAGCTGTACTCATCGGAGGGCTTTCCGTTTGGGTATCCAGACGCAAGCGCTGATTTTGGTTTGATTATTCCGAAAGGATCGGTTTAAATGAAAAAGAAATCAACCATTATGCTCATCATGATCGCCGCACTCTGCGCCGTGATCCTCTGTTATTTAATCGTTTCCGAAGCCGCAAAAAGACAGGCGGACGAAAACAATAATCAATCGGGCGACGGCATAATTATGCTTGCGGAATACAAATCCCGCAATGTTCTCTCGGTTGAATACACCTATAACGGTGAAACAATCGGCATCACAAAAAATTCCGACGCGCTTTATCTCACGGGCAATCAGACCTTTCCGCTTGATCAGACAGTCGCCGGAAAAATGGTTTCGGCAGTGGCGTCAATCGGCTGCGACCGTTTTGTTGAGGAGTCGTCCGAAAATTTTTCCGAGTATGGTTTGGATAATCCGTGTCTCTCCGTAAAGGTTTCATACGACGACAACAACACGCTTACGTTGAATATAGGCAACTATAACCAGTTCACGAAAAATTATTATCTGAACGTCGGCGGCACAAACAAAGTGTATATGGTTGCGTCGGCTTTCCTTGATTTCTTCAAATACGGCCTTTATGACCTCGTTTTGGACGATCAGCTTCCTTCAATTGAGTTTGAAACGCTGACGTCGCTTTCTGCCGGAACGCTCAGCTTTAAGCCGGACGAAAACTCCGTTTGGCACGAAGAAAGCGCGCCCGACGAAGACGCGTCCGAACGTGTAAAGTCGCTGCTTGAGTCCACAATGGCAATAACTTTCGACAAATGCGTCGCATACGGCGTAAAGGACGACGAGGCGCGCGCGCCGTTCGGCCTGGACGTTCCTGCGTACAAAATAATTGTCGGATATCAGGTTGAAGAGGACGTAAGCGGTTCCGAAACCGGACTTGCCGGCTCGACGAAAAAAATCAATAAGACGCTGACGGTAAATGTCGGATCGCTTACCGAAGACGGAAATTCGCGCTACATCTCGCTTGAAGGCTCAAAGCTCGTCTATGAGGTCTCCGCAGACCTGTTTGCCGGGCTTGAAGCATAAAAACAAATAAAAAACCGCGCGGGGGAGACGCTGTATAACGCTCCTCCGCGTTCGGCGTTTTGCCTGAGGTTTTTACAGACCGATATTAAACAATACAACGCAGATAAGCGCAGACAGCATTTTTGCAAAATAATACTTTTTTGTAAGCTTGAGGGAAGGCGCTATCACTGCGGCCGTCTGAGCGTGTACGGCAAGTCCGCCCCAGCAGACCGCAAACGGAAGTACGGCGCTGTATACGCTACCGGTCTGCGAAGCGGCGGCGGAAACTCCCGACGTCAGATCGATTATCGACAGAGTCAGGCAGCTCAGCGCGCCGGGAAGCCGCTTTAAAACCGGAGACGCCGCGCCCGCAATAACCGCAAAAAATACCGCGGAGCCGCAAACCGTAAGCATGGTCAGCGCCGCGTCCGAAATCGCCTTCGGCAATGACGCGTTTTTTTCCGATGTATTTATTTCAATAATGCGCTGTTCTTCGGTGCGTCCCGGACGAAGGACAAGACCTACGGCGGCGGCC
>JAQXSY010000015.1 GCA_029219205.1 Bacillota bacterium
CACGACCGCTTTTTTATTTAACTGTTTTTATAAATTTGTTCTATTTTGCTCCATTTTCTCATATGAATGAATCCAGTCTGAACAAAAGAAGAAAATCAGAAAAACAATCGCACTTACAGTCCATGTAAGCGGATATGCGCTGAAAACAACTTTTATATCGTTAAAGATTTTTACAGCCACAGTAATATAAGAAACCCTTAGAACACACCACGCACCAAGCATGACAAGCATGGGCACCATTGGCCTCCCCGCCCCTCTCATAACCGCCGCAATACAGTGCGACAGTGCGAGAACACAATAAAAAAGGCATTCGATCCGTGCCTGGTCAATTCCTATTGCCACAGACGCCGGATTATCTGTAAACAGCGCCATAAGAGGCTCTGAAAAGGCAATCAAACCTGCGCCTATCAGCTCAGCGATTATTACACAGCATACTATTCCGAACGAAGCGCCTTTTTTGGCGCGTTCAAACTGCTTCGCACCGAGATTTTGACTGACAAAGGTTGTAATCGCCATAGAAAAGCACGTTATCGGAAGAAAAGCAAAGCCCTCAAGCTTTGAATAAGTGCCGCTTCCGGACATTGCAATGTCCCCGAAAGCGTTTATATTAGACTGAACCACAACATTGGCTATTGAAATAATCGAGTTCTGCATTCCGGACGGCAGTCCGAAATGAATTATTTCCCTCATCATCGGACCGTCCGCGCGTATTTTTTTCAAAATAAGACGGCACGCTCCCTCGCTGCGCATCAGACGCAAAAGGCACAAAAACACACTGACAAACTGCGACAAAGTGGTTGCAAGCGCCGCAGACCATACGCCCCATTTGAAAACTGCGATAAATAAAATATCAAGCCCGACGTTGACCAGAGACGAAACAATGAGATAATACAACGGATGCCTGCTGTCTCCGACTGCCTGCAAAACGCTGCGCAGAAGATTATACATAGATATTGCAAGCGCTCCGGCGAAGTACATACGGAAGTATTCGACCGAGTACTTCATAACATTGTCAGGCGTTCCCATAAGCTTAAGTATCTGAGGAGTAAGCGTCATTCCGACAACCGTCAGCAAGATTCCGGAAATAATTCCAAAGGCGACTGTTGTGTGTATGGCGGTTTCAAGCATTTTGTCATCTTTTGCGCCGAAATAACGCGAGATAACAACGCCCGCGCCCACTGCAATGCCGGAAAAAAAGCCTATCAGAAGAAAAACCAGACTTCCGGATGAGCTGACCGCCGCATAGGCTTCGTCGGAAAGGAATCGCCCGACAATAAGTGCGTCTGCGGTATTGTAAAGCTGCTGAAATATTTGCCCCAGCAGTATCGGCAGTGAAAACGCAATAAGACTTTTTGAAATTGAACCCTCTGTAAGAGACATATTTTCAGTCATATTCGAGCGAATCCTTCTTAATCGTGATAGATAGTTTGATTATATCAAAATCAAAAAAGAAAGTCAACCGTTGATAGTATTTTGAATTCGTATATATCATGTAGAAAATATTTTTTTCCGTACAAAAAAATGTAGAAATATGTCTTGAATATGAATAGTAAGTATGCTATAATAAAATTGGTATTGAAAATCTGTTATCACAACTTATGACTGCGAGATTAAAAATGGCTGAAAGCTTTTGGTTCAGTGTCAACGCCGTTTTTCCGTTATTCATTATTGTTTTTGCCGGGTGGCTGATCAAACGCCTCGGATTGCTCAGCGACTCTTTTTTTGCTGAAAGCGACCGGCTTGTTTTTAAGTTAGCCCTTCCCGCCCTGCTCTTCAAGGATGTCGCAACATCCGGCTCCGACGTTAAAGCAGATGCAAATCTGATTCTTTTCTGTGTAATCGGGATTACGGCAACGGTTCTCATTTCCTGTATTATAGTTCCGTTTTTTATTAAGGACAATCCGTCGCGCAGCTCATTCATTCAGGGAATATATCGTTCAAATTTTGCAATTCTCGGGATACCGCTTGCCGAAAGTATGTTCGGAAGCGAAGGAAAAACCGTAATTGCAATGGTCATTCCCTTTGCGATAACTCTTTTTAACAGTTACGCGGTAGTAATTTTTTCGGTTTTTGCCCCTGAAGACAAGAAATTAAAGCTTTCCGTCATTATCAGGAAAATTATTTTGAATATTATCAAAAACCCTCTTATAATCGCGGTTGTGCTTGCAATGCCGTTTTTGCTGTTCAAAATTGAGCTTCCGTATATCGCGGATAAATGCATTTCCTATATTTCAAGTCTGTCGCTTCCGCTTGCCCTCATGAGCATGGGCGCAGGATTTACTTTCACGAGCATGAAAGCAAAGCTCCCGAAGATAATAACGGCTACGCTGCTGAAAATCATCGTTGTTCCTGCGATCTTTGTCGCTTCAGCTCTGTTTTTGGGCTTCCGAGGAGCACAGCTTGGAATAATTTTTATTCTTTTCGGCGGCCCCTGCGCCGTTTCGGGATACATAATGGCAAAAAACATGGGCGGCGACTACGAGCTGACAGGACATATCAGTCTTCTTACGACTCTGTTTTGCATTGCGACCATGTTTTTGGGCATATTTTCTTTGAGACTTTTCAATTTAATTTAATTAAAACGAGGAGATTATTGAATATGATGAATCTTGAAAAAGAGATACGTGAACAGCCCGGAGTTTTAGCCGGAATACGTGAAGCAAACCGAGAGACGCTTTCGGCGCTGACCGCCGAGCTGAAAAAGCGCGATCCGAACAGCATATTCTTTGCAGCACGCGGAACAAGTGATCACGCAGCGATCTATGCACAGTATCTTTACGGAATATATCTCGGAATTCCCTGCGGACTTGCAACTCCTTCGGTCATTTCAAAATACAACGGCAAGCTTTCTTACAAAAACACCGTCGTTTTCGGCATTTCGCAATCCGGCAAAGCAGAGGACGTTCTGGCCGTTATTAACAAAGCAAAAGCCGACGGCTCGCTTACAGTAGCGGTTACAAACACACTTGAATCCCCTCTTGCCAAAGCGGCCGATTTTCACCTGTACTGCAATGCTGGGCTTGAAAAAAGCATTGCGGCTACCAAAACGTTCACAGCCCAGATGTATGTTCTCGCGCTTCTCTGCGCAGAATGGTCTGGCAATGAAGAACTCGCCTCTCAGCTTGAAGCTGTTCCGGGGAATGTCGGACAGCTGCTTTCCTACATGCCTGCAGAGCTCGACAAGATAATCTCCAGGTACAGATATTTAAGCGACGCCATACTTGTAGGCCGCGGGTTCGGTTATCCCATTGCACTTGAAGGAGCGCTCAAAGTCCTTGAAACAAACAGAGTTCGCATGAAGGGATACGCAATATCTGATTTCCAGCACGGACCTATGGCTCAGGTCGCTCCCGGAACTCTCGTATTTGTTATCGCTCCGGAAGGACCCGTATTTGACGACGCCAAGTCAATACTCGGACGTCTTGTCGGTCTGGGCGCGGAGGTTATCGTTATAACCGACAGTGACGAACTTGAAAGCGACGACTACTTTACTCTTAAAATTCCAAAAACCGGCAACGACGCCATGACGCCTTATCTGACCGGCATTACAATGCAGCTCTTCGCAATGAAGCTCACCGAGGTCAAAGGAATTGATCCGGACAAATCAAACGTACTCAATAAAATCACAGTTACTATCTGATTAATAAATAATTAAATAATAAAGGATGTGGATTGAAATGGACGGAGCATTATACGGAGATCTCAGCGTTATCGGCATGAGAGGTTGCGAATCGTTTACAGAACAGGTAAATAATTATCTGCGCGAATGGCGCAACGCAAGTGAAAACGGATTTATTATAGTTCCGGAATGCAAAAGATTCGGAACCGGAGAGGCAAAATGTATTCTTCATGATTCTATGCGCGGTCACGACGCATATATCATTGCCGATATGTACAATTACGGCGTAAAATACCGTATGTACGGTGAAGAATATCCGATGAGTCCGGATGATCATTTTCAGGATTTAAAACGTATTATAAACGCTATTGCCGGTAAAGCATGCAGAATTTCCGTTATAATGCCGATGCTGTACGAAGCGCGCCAGGACAAACGCCATATGCGCGAATCGCTCGACTGCGCGATTGCCCTTCAGGAGCTTGTTAACATGGGCGTTTCAAATATCGTCACGTTTGACGTGCATAATCTTGGCGTACAAAACGCCATCCCGCTCAGCGGATTCGATTCAGTTCAGCCCACATATCAGATGATAAAAGCGCTTGTCCGCACAATTCCCGATATAAAGCTCGACTCCGAACATCTTATGATGATATCTCCCGACGAGGGCGGCATGCAGAGATGCATGTATTACTCGTCTGTGCTCCAGCTCGATCTGGGTATGTTCTACAAACGCCGCGACTATACCGTCGTCGTTAACGGAAAAAATCCTATTGTTGCACACGAATACCTCGGCAAAAGCGTTAAAGACAAGGACGTAATAATTGTTGACGATATAATATCTTCCGGCGAATCAATGCTTGATGTTGCGTACCAGCTCAAAACAAAAGGAGCAAAACGTATTTTCATATTCGCATCCTTCGGACTCTTCTGCGAAGGACTTGACAAAATGGATCAGGCGTATGCCGACGGATACATTAACAAAATTTTTACGACCAATCTTATCTACCGTACTCCCGAGCTGCTGAGCAGAGAATGGTACAGCGAAGTCAATATGTGCAAATATGTTGCTCTTCTTATAGATACTCTAAACCGCAACCAGACGACAAGCCATCTGCTTAATCCTGCTGAACGCATTCAGAATCTTCTTAACAAAATAAAAGAGTAACGCATAAAACACATAAAACACATAAAAAGAAAGCCCCGATAAGAATCATCCGAAACTTATCGGGCATTTTTTATATTTTGTACTTAAAGCTTCTTTTTATGTGATGCTGCGGGTCAGTTAACAAGGTTTATTGGCTGTCCTTTTAAATATGCTTCGATATTCTTTGCGGTTTCTTTAAAAAGTCTTACACGTGCATCAAACGACGCCCAGGCAATATGCGGAGTTATCACACATTTGTCTGACTCCAAAAGCGGATTTCCGTTCACCGGCGGTTCCTCTGACAGTACGTCAACTCCTGCACCGTACAGCTTTCCGCACTCAAGCGCCTCGCGAAGGTCAGATTCGTTAATTACCGGACCGCGCGATGTGTTAATTATTATTGCTCCGTCCTTCATTTTCGAAATACTGTCCCGGTTAATCAGGTTTTTCGTTTTATCTGTAAGAGGACAATGAAGCGAAATAACGTCGCTTTCGCAAATGACCTCTTCCAAAGACGTCCTGCCCTCCTTTTGATGCAGACCGCAGGTCAAAACGCGCATTCCGAACGCGCCGGCAATCTCAGCAACCCTTCTGCCTATCCTGCCGTCGCCGACGATGCCCATCGTTTTACCGTGGAGCGCAATAAGCGGCGAAAGCGCATAGCTGAAATCTGAAGAAAAGCTCCAGTCTCCGCGGTGAACCGATTCACTATGCCTTCCGACGCGCAGACAAACCTCGAGCAGCAGCGCGAACGTCATCTGTGCGACGTCTTCGGTGCTGTATTCCGGTACGTTTGACACTCCGATTCCCAGTTCACGCGCAGCCGCTATATCAACAATATTGTATCCGGTCGCAAGAACAGATACAAAACGCAGTTTCGGCAGCGCACGCAGCGTTTCCGCCGAAAGAGGAGTCTTATTTGTAAGTATTATTTCCGCATCAGCCGCACGTTCAGCTATCATTTCGGCGGAAGTGCGGTCATAAAAAACAAGCTCGCACAGGTTTTCAATCTCGGACATATCAATATCCCCCGGATTTGCCGCATATCCGTCAAGAACAACCGCCTTAATTTTTTTTCTTATTTCTTTTGATTCCATAATCACCCAACACTTTACTTTTAAATACCATTGACGACTTTTTGCGGAGGTATGCAAGCTTTGCAAGACTCTGCGCGCGTTTATAACACGAATCAATAACAGATTCATTTGCAAACGGGTCGTTTTCGCATTTTTCGATTTTAATCCGAAGCTGCTTGAACTGGAGACAGTATATCATGCGATACCACAACCTGCTTTCTCGCTCGTCCTCACGCTTCCAGTACGCGCCGAACTGTTCTCCCATAGGCGCATACATAATCGCGTCCATCTCTTCGGGCGTTAAAAGGCCGGTTTCAATCGCCATATCGACTATATCGGTACCGGGAAGAAAATTCAGACCATGAAGCTGAAGCTCAAACGGCATATACATATCTTTAACGAGAAAATATGTATCCTTAAGATCGTCGATTGTTTCAAACGGATGCTGAAGCATAAAATCGTAGCTTGCAAAGGCAACTCCGGATTCTTTTATTATTTTGGTCGCGTTGATAATATCATCCCTGGTTTCATAACGGTGGAACACATCCCTGCGTATATGATCCGACCCTGACTGAATGCCCATAATTACTTCCGAAAGACCGACGGAAACAAGCTTTTTAAGAACATCGCCGTCAATCATTTTCGGATGCGACCATATCGTAAAAGGCATGTTTATCTTTTTTTTATACTCGCTTACAAATTCATCGACCCACCCCGGAAGATTTGGAAATATTTCATCGTAGAAATGGATAAACACAAGCTTTTTAAGCTTGTGTTTCGCTATAACAAGCTCATCAATAACACTTTTAACCGATCTTGTGCGAACAGGCTTGATGCCCTTCGGATGAAGCCTGTGCAGATTTACGCAGCAGCAATATGAACATGTAAACGGGCAGCCGCGCGAAGCAATTACCTCATAGCTCATAGTGGAGAGCTGTGGATCACCCGTACGAAGTGTATCATTTTCAATATAGCATGCATCTTCACACTCTACTGCCGGAATACCGTATTCGTCTATGTCTTCAAGCATACCGCCGATTTCATTTTTAACAATATAGCCGTCTTCGGTATAACACAGCGACGGAATATCGGCTGGAAGCGGAGCCTCGTCCCTGTTCGTCAGAAAATCTGCCAGCATCTGTATGGGTATTTCACCGTCGCATCGTATCACATATTCGGCGCCCCGTTCAAGAAAACGATCCGGAAACATCGTCGCAAACGCTCCGCCGCAGACAATCGGCGCGTTAATTCGATTTTTCAGCTCGTCGATGACTGAATTGACCGTATCCAAATACATCGAACTCATAACAGAGAGTCCGATCATAAATGGTCTGCGTTCCTCAATGAAGCCGCAAAGCAGGTCAAGCTCGGCCTTGCTGACCGGCCTCGGACTACGGCTGTTAAAGCCCTTAAAAAAAACGGTTGAAACCTCGTATCCGTGTCTGCGTAAAGCAGGTTCGAGATACCTTACGCCGAGCGCTTTTGTATTATGAAATGCAATCAGCACCGCTCTCTTCTCTGCCATCAGGTTCACACTCCTTTTTCACTCTTTGATAATTTATTATAACATTAACTTCCAGCTGTGTCAATAGAAGCACTGAGTTGGATTTTTCGACATATTTAGGCAATAAAAAATTTATATTTTTGAATATTATATTTACATTTTGTCGGCAATTTGTTATAATAAACGTATAAAACAATATTCATAAAAAGAAAGGCACGTGAACCGTTTATGGAAGAACTGAAAGCCCCGTGGCTCAGCTCGTACGGAAGTATTCCGACGACGCTTGAATATCCGCACAAAACAATGTACCGTATGGTCGAAGATGCCTGCAAAAAATATGCTCGCAATATTGCTTACGAATTTATAGGCAAAAAAACGCTCTACGCTGCCTTTGAGAAAAAAATAGATCTCATCGCGCGTTCTCTTCTTGCAATCGGAGTAAAGGAGAACGACAGAGTCACAATCTGTATGCCGAACACACCTCAGGCAATCGGTTTCTTTTATGCAATAAACAAAATCGGAGCAGTTGCAAACATGGTTCATCCATTGTCTGCTCCGTCTGAAATCGCTTTTTATCTGAACGACTCCGAAAGCAAGTATATTCTTATACTTGACACATTTTACAATAAAATTGCAGAGATCCGCTCAGAACTTAAGCTTCCTCTGACCGTTGTTACCGCATCAATCAAGGACGAGCTTGACGCGCTGACCGCCCTGGGTTTTCGTCTCGCAAACAAGCCAGTAAAAATGCCGGACAACGACTATATCTCGTGGAACAAATTCTTAAGAGGCGGTCTCAGATACGGACTTTCTTCCGACATAACCGTAGACAAGCCGGACACAGCGGCCGCGGCAATACTTTACAGCGGCGGCACCACGGGCACAACAAAAGGAATCCTTCTCTCCAACCGCAACTTCAATGCACTTGCGCTTCAGACTCTTGCAGCAAGCGGTTACACCACGGAGGTTATTTCAACCTTCAAGATGCTTGCAGTTATGCCGCTGTTCCACGGTTTCGGTCTCGGCGTATGCATACATACATCAATGATATCCGGCATGAGCTGCATTCTGGTTCCGAAATTCACTGTTGACAGCTATACGCAGATCCTTAAAAAGAAAAAACCGAACTTTATCGTCGGAGTTCCGACACTTTACGAAGCGCTGCTGCGCAATCAGCGTCTGAACGGCGTATCACTGGATTATCTGCGCGGAGTTTTCTGCGGCGGAGATTCGCTTTCTGTTGAGCTTAAAAAGAAAGTGGATGCATTTCTGCGTGAACATGACGCTCCCGTACAAATACGCGAAGGCTACGGCACGACAGAATGCGTAACCGCAAGCTGCCTGACACCTCCGTTTATGTATAAGGAAGGCAGCATAGGCATTCCGTACCCAGATACGTATTATAAAATTGTTGCCGTTGGAACGACCGATGAAGTGCCGTACGGAGAAGAAGGAGAAATATGTATCTGCGGTCCGACCGTAATGATCGGATATAACAACAATCCCGAAGAGACACAGAATGTTCTCCGCGTCCATTCAGACGGTCATACCTGGCTTCATACAGGAGATTTGGGTGTTATGGACGCAGAAGGCTTTGTTTATTTCCGTCAGCGTATAAAGCGTATGATAATAACCTCGGGATACAATGTTTACCCTTCTCAGCTTGAAAACATTATCGACGCTCATCCGTCAGTACTGCTCAGCTGCGTCATCGGCGTACGCGACACATACAAAATGCAGCGAATCAAAGCATTTATCACACTCCGCCCTGGCGTTGAGCCATCGGAAGAAACAAAAAAAGAAATTATGGATTTTTGCCGCAAACACATTGCAAAATACGCTATGCCGCGCGATATAGAGTTCCGCGCAGAGCTTCCGAAAACGCTTGTCGGTAAAGTTGCTTACCGTGTGCTTGAGGAAGAAGAAGCAAAGAAAGCAGACGATAATAATAAACAATAACTGATAAGGTAGTTTAAAATGTTATATATAAAGAATGGAAGAATAATCACGCCGGACGGCGTCGTTGAAGGCTATGCTCTCGCTTTAAGCCAAAAGATTGAAGGAATAATTAATGTCAGCGATATTCCCGAGGGGGCAGAAACCATAGACGCTTGCGGAAATTATGTCGCTCCCGGCCTTGTTGACATACATATTCATGGGTATCTCGGAGAGGATGCCTCCGACGGAAAGCCGGAAGGATTGAAAATTATCGCCGAAGGAATTGTTAAAAACGGCGTAACTTCGTTTTTACCAACTACAATGACAGTTTCAAAAGCCGAAATTGAGCGCGCATTCAACGCTGCAAGGCAAGTCAAAGAAGAAAGCCGGGTGTGGAACGGCGCGGAAATTCTCGGCGTTCATGCAGAAGGTCCGTTTATCAATCCGGATAAAAAGGGCGCTCAGGCAGCGGAACATATACTTAATCCGGACGCCGCATTTGTTCTTGAAAACGCTGACATTGTACGGTTAATTACTCTCGCACCCGAAATGGATGACGGTCACGTTTGTATAAAAGAGCTCGCCGAAAAATCCGACATACAAATTTCCATGGGACATACCGGAGCGACATTTGAAGAAGCTATGAACGCCGTTTCTGACGGTGTTAATCACGCGACGCATCTTTTCAACGCTATGACGCCCATGCTCCACCGCGCTCCAGGCGTTGTCGGGGCATCTTTTGCATCAGATATATACAGCGAACTTATCGCAGACACATTTCACGTTCACCCGGGACTGTTTTCGGTCACCGCCAAACAAAAAAGCGGACGCCTGATTCTTATTACCGACTCAATACGCGCAGGAGGTCTTTCTGACGGAAGCTACGAGCTCGGAGGACAAAATGTTACGGTTCAGGGCATACAATGCCGCCTTGAAGACGGCACAATCGCCGGAAGCGTCCTTACTCTCAACCGCGCAGTACATAATATGCTTTTAAACACAAAGCTTCCGGTTCACGAAGTCGTTAACATGGCATCTCTGACTCCCGCAAAGGCAATACACGCCGACCGGACCAAAGGTTCAATAAAAGCCGGCAAAGATGCAGATATCATAATTGCAGATGGTGATTTCAACATACTCCGTACGATAAAGGGAGGAAGAACCGTATTTGTAAACGGACGCTGACAGATTTCTGAAATTCAGTTTTTCCTCGAAAGCGCTGATATATGGAGGGGATACATTGTGAAAATCACATATCCGACCTGTCTTTACTGGTACAACGATTGTTTTGCGGTCGAACTTGTGGATTTTGACGGAGCAACTTGTTGGGCATGGACGGCTCTCGACGCGCTCAAAAATTCAAAAATGATGCTTTATAAGCTTTGTGTTTCGACTGTTTACTACGGATTTCCGCTTCCGACTCCAAGCGACAGAAGCAAATGGACAGAGTACGAAAATGAATTTTTTGTTGATGTTGAGATTGAAATCCCCGACAGCTTTATCGAAGAACACAAACGCCCTCCTCAGTAAAATAATGAGCGAATTAAAATCTATTACAAAAAAGG
>JAQXSY010000016.1 GCA_029219205.1 Bacillota bacterium
CCGAACCCATAACCGAACCGGTTCCCGAAGACAACCCGCCAACGGCTGATTTTGCGCTTGCCGCCGGTGCCGCGTTCGTTATATCAGCCGCCGCCGCGGTTTTTGTAAAAAAGAAAAATAAAATTTAAAAAACACAGAGTGCCGGCATATAGCCGGCATATAAATAAATTTATTATATAGACTGAGGGAAAAATGAAAAACACAAAGAATTTTACACCCAAGCTTACAAAATCTCAACTGGAATTCAGAATAAGACTTGCGGTGAACAGACTTCACAGCTATCCGCTCGACACGCTTGACTACATAATGATTGACCTTGAAAAGCCGTACGACAAACACAGGCACGCATATTCATACGAAACCGATTTGACCGGACGAACCCTTGAATTTTTATCGGAGGCGTATTCCGTCCTTGATAACACCGACGACACCCGGCTTAAGGAGCTGTTTTCGCGTATTATGCTTAAGGAGCCGAAATCCGGTATGATACGCAGAATGGCGGCGTATTACAGATATTCAAACGATGCAGAGGCGCTTGATTATATTAAAAGTGTCTGCGGCAAGTGGCTTGAGATTTATGACGAATACGAAGGAAACGAAGAAAAGCTGCGTCCGATTTTCAAGGAAATACTTGTCCATGACAGCTGCATAACAGGCTATTTCAGCTGCGTAATCGAGCCGCTCGCGTTTCTTTATGAGATAACGGGCGACGAGCGATACATGAAGATAGCCAAAATTGACGCCGACGCGCTTTATGAGGAAATAGGCCAAAGCCACGCTCACGGACACAACACCGTGTTAAGAAGTATGCAGGCGGCGGCGATAATGTCCGGAGATGAATGGTTTGCGGAGCTTCCCGCAAGGCATCGCCGTGAGATAATCGACCGCGGACTTCAGTATGCAGACGGTTCCATTGCCGAAGCGTTTCCTCATTCAAGGCGTACCGAAGGCTGTGCAATCGCCGATTGGATAATTATTAATCTTCGTCACGGCTTTATGTTCGGAGACGACGATGCGTATGCTGTTGCGGAGCATTCTCTGTATAACGGACTGTTTTTCAATCAGCTCATAACCGGAGGTTTCGGTCACAGAAGCTACAACAGACGCGGTTACGGAACAAATATCGAGGAAGCATGGTGGTGCTGCACACAGACGGGAGGACTTGCAATGATCGAGTTCGCTCGTCATGCACTTCAGTTTACGGAAGGAAAAATCAGAGTAAATTTCCTTGTTCCGGGCGTTTATACGCTGAATAACAACGGCAAAATGATCAAGGCAACAGTTTCAACGAATTTCCCGGAGGATTTTGACGCGCAGGTGCTCATTGAAGGCGCGGATGATGTTGAGGTTGAATTCAGAATACCTTATTATGTAAAAAATGCCAAAACTCATTCCCGTACCAGTGCTTCGGGAGGCGTTTATCATACGGTAAGAGGCGATATAGGATTTTATACCGAGCAGCGCGAGGACGGTTATTCATTAAAATACGGGCCCCTGCTTCTGTCTCCGATGACAACCGACTGGCAGAGTATTCCCGTTAAGCTTTCGGAAAACGAGAAAAACGTACCGGATGGATATATAAAGGAATCGAACAGCGATGAATGCCTTCTTATGCTCGGAAAGCCGGACAAAAACGGTTTTTACGATCTTTGCGCAAAAGACAATCTCCCTGTTTGGACATATTATGACGACGGCGCCGGCTCGCACACGGGAACGCACGGCAAGGGTCTGGCTCTTGTAAATTGTAAGTTTAAAAACGGGGTAAAGAAGCTGTATTTCCAGCCGCTTTGCTACGCAACGTCTAATCTGACGATAAATAATGTCAGACTGGTATTTGATCTTGATGAGCAAAATGCATAAAAAAGGCTGAATAAAAATAAAACAAATCATAATAAAACAACTATTGACAATCCGAGAATAATATTTTATAATATTTATATACATTAAAATGCAATGACGGAGCAAATTACGTCGCAAAACGCCAGCAGAGAAGGAAGTCAAGGCTGCGAGCTTCCGGCGGAGAACGGCTGAACCTCACTCCCGAGCAGGTCTTTGAAAGTGCGTAAAGCATGAATAGACAGACCCGGTTTCCACCGTTATACGGATAGGACATAGAATATTTGTGTCCGACAAGAGGCGTCGTTTTTTGACGCAATTTCGGTGGTACCGCGGAATTAAATGTTTTTACTCCGTCCGATTTAATCATATCGGACGGAGTTTTTTTATTTTTTTGCGGTCGGAAAGGAAGAGAAAAATGCAGTTTATTGAAAAAACACTCGGAGCATGGATGGATTATATGGCGGAGGCTTACGGAGACAGGCCTGCGGTTGTTTTTGATGATCCCAAGGTAAGAATAAGCCGCGGAGGAGCATACCGCCGTACATATTCGCAGTTTAATGATGAATGCAATAAAATTGCAAAGGCCTTTATTAAAATGGGAATAAAAAAGGGTGATCATATCGCCATATGGGCGACAAATTACCCGCAGTGGCTGATGACGCTTTTTGCATCTGCAAAGATCGGAGCGGTTCTTGTAACCGTAAATACCGCTTACAAGATTCACGAAATTGAGTACCTTCTCAATCAGTCCGATTCGGCTATGCTTGTTATGTGCGACGGATTCAAGGATATAAGTTACGTCAATATCATAAACGAGCTCTGTCCGGAGGTTAAAACCGGAGACAGAAGCTTTCTGAAAATCAAAGCGCTTCCGATGCTTCACCAGATAATCACGCTTGACGACGAAACATATCCCGGTATGTACAACTGGGAGGAACTTTACGGCATGGCCGAATGTGTGAGTGACGCCGAGCTTGAAAAAATGAAAAACGCGGTTGACTGCCATGACGTTGTCAACATGCAGTATACTTCCGGAACAACAGGCTTCCCGAAGGGCGTTATGCTTACGCATTATAATATCCTCAACAACGGAAAAACAATAGGCGACTGTATGCGTTTTAACGAAAACGACCGTCTTTGCGTTACGGTTCCTCTTTTCCATTGCTTCGGGCTTGTCCTTGCGACAATGGCATCTATTACGCATGGCACGGCACTGATCCTTGTTAATTATTACAGTCCGATAAAGGTGCTTCATACGCTTGAGGACGAAAAATGCACCGCGGTTCACGGCGTACCTACGATGTTTATCGCGATGCTTGAGCATCCGGAATTCAAAAATTTCAAATTCTATCTCAGAACCGGTATCATGGCGGGTTCGCCGTGTCCGATTAAAACAATGCGTCAGGTTATAGACGAAATGGGAATGACCGGTATAACAATCGTATACGGTCAGACAGAAGCTTCGCCAGGCTGTACGCAAACGACAATCGACGACACGATCGAGAGAAGAGTCAATACAGTCGGCAGATCATTTCCCGGTGTTGAAACAAAAATTATTGATCCCGAGACCGGAGAAACGCTTCCTGCAGGTCAGATCGGAGAATTCTGCGCAAGAGGCTATAATGTCATGAAAGGATATTATAAAATGCCGGAGGCAACCGCGCAGGTTATCGATTCGGAAGGATGGCTGCATACCGGCGATTTGGCCTGCTGCGATGAAGACGGATATTATAAAATTACAGGCCGAATCAAGGATATGATAATCCGCGGCGGCGAAAATATTTATCCTAAGGAAATTGAAGATTTTATATACACTCATCCGAAGGTTTCCGATGTCCAGGTTATAGGAGTTCCGTCAAAATCGTACGGAGAAGAAATTATGGCTTGCATTATACCGCGTGATGAAGTTATAATAACAGAAGAGGAAATCAAGGAATACGTTCGTTCTCATATGGCAAAGCATAAAACGCCGGCATACGTTATGTTTGTTGATGCTTTCCCGATGAACGCGGCCGGAAAGATTCTTAAATATAAGCTTCGCGAAATGGCGATAGACAAGCTCGGGCTCCAGGAAGCTGCTTCGGTTGAAACTGCATGACAAATGTGCCTGACTGTGTTCGCGCGGAAGCTTGATTTGCGAACCGGTATCAGAATTTCCAAGAAAGGGTGCTTTCGTATTTGCGGAAGCTGAGGTAAAATATTATGAAACTATCGTTTTCTACGCTCGGATGTCCTGACTGGACGTTTGGCGAGATGTTTGCCGTTACGTCGGATCTCGGCTATGACGGCATTGAAATACGCGGAATCGCCGACGAAATATACGCTCCGAAAATACCGGAGCTTCAGCCTCAGAACATTGACAGTACGCTTGCAAGACTGAAAAAAACAGGTCTTGAAATTCCGATTCTTACATCGGGAGCTTACCTTGCCGATAATCCCGACCCAGAGGCTGCGGAGTTTGAAGTCAAGGATTATATAATGCTTGCAAACCGGATGGGCGTAAAGAATGTAAGAGTGCTCGGCGAAAAAGGTCCGGAGCCGGAAGGCACCGATCAACTTGAGACTGTGAAAAAGAAATATAAGGAGCTTTGCCGCTTTGCCGCAGAATTCGGCACCGATCTTCTTATTGAAACAAACGGTATCCTTGCGGACAGCACGCTTATGAAGTCGTTTATGGAGAGTGTGGACGAGCCTAACATGGGCATTATTTGGGACATACACCATACGGTTCGGTTCTTCGGAGAAAAACCTGCCGACACCGTTGAAAAAATCGGAAAATGGATAAAGCATGTTCATGTAAAGGATTCTGTGCGCGGACGAAACGGCGCGATTACATACATGCTTACCGGATATGGCGACATACCGGTTGACGAGGCGTACAGCGCTTTAAGCAATATCGGATATGACGGTTATTACTCTTACGAATGGGTAAAAAGATGGTCACGCGAGCTTGCCGAGCCGGGCGTTGCATTTTATAAGTACGTAAGCTATATGAGGGGACTCAAATGAAAGAAAGAAGACAGCCCCCGCGCAGACCCGGAAGCGGCGGACGAAGAACGGTTCAAACCAAACGCAGAACTTCCGGCAGCGCCAAAAGCGGACTGTTATTTCTGATTGCCGCTCTTATCGTTGTCATTGTCATATGTTCTGTGGTTTTGGCGAGAGGATCCGAAAACCGCGGGTCAAGTATTGATTCAACGGACGATTTCTCAAGCAGCGCGGCGACCGACGCAGCGCCTGATACCGCGAAAGAATCAGAAAGCGAAACCGAAACAGAACCTCCGGCGGTCGAGCCTCAATATGAATTGCCTTCGGACCTAAACAGCCGGTATGCGATTTTATTTGAAACGGCGACCGGTAAAAAGCTTGTCGGAAAAAACGACGATGTCCGTACATTTCCGGCGTCCATCACAAAAATCATGACCGTGCTTGTCGCAATAGAGAATATTGACGATCCGCAAACGGCGGAAATCACGCTTGAGCAGTCAATTTTTGACTATCTGATTTCTGCGAACGCATCTGTTGCGGGATTTCAGGCAGGCGAGACTGTAAAGGCGATAGATCTTATGTACGCAGCGATGCTGCCTTCCGGCGCCGACGGAAGTATCGGTCTTGCGGAGCTTGTCAGCGGTTCGGAAGCCGGGTTTGTTGAGCTAATGAATAAAAAAGCCGCGGAACTGGGTATGAACTCAACGCATTTTTCTAATGTGACCGGACTTCACGACGAGAATCACTATACTACGCTGCGTGATCTTTCTGTTCTGATGACGGCGGCGCTTAAAAACGATCTTATGCGCGAGATCATGACGACAAAACGCTATACGACCTCGGCGACTAATATCCATTCTGCCGGAATTACGTTCAGTCATACGGTTTTTACTTCGATTAATGCAAGCGGACTTCAGAACGACTATATCATCGGAGGCAAGACAGGATACACACTTGAGGCAGGTCAATGTCTTGCAAGCGTGGCCGTTGTCAACGGAAAGGAATATGCGTTCATAACAACGGGCGCGGGAGATGGATCAAATAAGATTAAATACAATGTTGCCGACGCGCTTTCCGTTTATGAAATGATAGCAAGCGAGGTTTAAAAAAATCGGGGAGGGGCGTGCGTGCCCTCCCCGATTCTGTTTATTTGTCCGGCGCGTCAGTTTTTAGTTTTGTAATCGGAAGTAAGAACGAAAATACGTGCAGCCTGCGCACGGTTGATATACGAATTCGGCGATATATTGCCGGAGCCGGTACCGTTGAAGATTCCTACTTCATTAAGTGCGGAGAACGCGCTTTCGGCCCATGCAGGAATCAGATCGGCGTCGCTGAACACTGGCTTGATTGCCGGAGCTGCAAGTCCGAGCAGACCGTTCAGCATAACCGCCGCTTCGGATCTTGTAATCAAACCGTTTGGATTGAATTTGATTCCGTTTCCGTCCGGGATGCCTTTGATGACTCCAAGCTCATACGCCGCTGAAACGTAGCCCTTATAGGCAGCAGGAATTTCTGCATCATCGGTAAAAACAGTTGCTTTTTCGGAGGGTTCACACTCCGCGCATATCATTGCCATTTTCAGAAATTCTGCTCTGGAAACATATCCAGATGGATTGAAAAGCATCTTGTCTCCGCTGACTGTACCGGTCATGATGCCGGCGGCCGAACAGCGTATTGCTTCGTTATGCGCCCAGTGACCAATCATATCGTCGAACACGGCGTCGACCGGAGGTTTTTCGACCCGGATGTTAACTTTGACACGGTCTGAGGCGTTGCCGTATTTATCATAAACGATATATTCGAAGCTGTCCTTTCCGGTATAGTTTGATATGGGCGTATAGGAGTAGTTTCCGAAATGTCGGTCGGTCATTGTGAGAAGTCCCTTTGACGGGCTTTTTACAATTACAAACGTCAGCTCGTCATTTTCGGGGTCAATCGCGTTCATAACTCCGTATGCCGTAATGTTTCTGAGCGTTGTAAGCACAGAGCCGTTTACGGACGCGGCGGTCGGCGCATAGTTAATCTTTTCTGTCGTGTAAACAGAGCACTTCATGTCATAGCCGTTAACGTCGTTAATACGGAAACGGAAGTCGGTATCTACAGGAAGCTTTGTTGACGGAACAAATCTAAGTTTTGACAGGTCTTTTCCGGAGATCGTGGTATTTTTTGAAATTTCCGAATTGCCTAACATGAGCTTTCCGGAAGTTACATCCGGAATAGACAGAACAGTGACAGACGAAACACGCTTTACTCCGAGCGAGGAACTGAAATCTTCGGCGCTGAATTTAATTTCGTTTCCGCACACGCCGGTTTTGACAAGCTCAATATTGCCTGCGATAATTTCGAGTGCGGGCGAGACCGCGCTGTTCTGTGCGGCTGAAGCCGCCGTAACGAAAGGGAACGCAACCGATAACGTTATGATCAGGGTTAGCAAATAAGCTGATAATCGTTTCATAATATCCTCCGTAATTATTGTTGTATATATCAGTATTTAACTTTATGCGGAAAATTATACTGAAAACAAATGTAAAAAAAGTGTGTTTCCGTTGAAAAAACGGTTTAAATATTATATAATAAATCTTAGAACAATCAAAGAAGGGAACAAAAATGCTTAATATCAGAATTGAACCAACAAAACAGAAGAAACAGAAGCCGGAACAGAGCAAACTCGGATTCGGTCAGTATTTCACGGACCATATGTTTGTGATGAATTATGCCGAGGGAAAGGGTTGGTATGATCCCCGTATAATTCCTTATCAGCCCGTTTCGCTTGATCCTTCCGCTATGGTATTTCACTATGCACAGGAAATGTTTGAAGGTCTTAAGGCGTACAAGGCGCCAAACGGAGAGGCTTTGCTTTTCAGACCTCAGAAAAATATTGAAAGAATGAACAATACCTGCCGCCGTATGTGCATACCGGAGATTGATCCTGACGACGCGCTTCAGGCGATCAAAGCTGTCGTTGATTATGATTCGGACTGGATTCCGGACGCTCCCGGAACCTCGCTTTATATACGTCCGTTTATTATTGCAACCGATCCCCGTCTCGGTGTTCATGCTTCCAAAACGTATTTGTTTATGATTATTCTTTCTCCCGTCGGTTCTTACTATGCAGAGGGACTGAATCCCGTAAAAATCTGCATTGAAAGAGAGTACGTCCGCGCGGTAAAGGGCGGAACCGGAGCCGCTAAGGTCGGCGGAAACTATGCCGCTTCGCTTCTTGGCCAGAAAAAGGCTGAGGACAAGGGATATTCTCAGGTTCTTTGGCTTGACGGTGTTCACCGCCGCTACATTGACGAAGTCGGAGCGATGAACGTCTTCTTTGTAATTGATAATGAGATCGTAACGCCGGCGCTTGACGAAGGAAATATTTTGCCGGGAGTTACCAGGGCTTCCTGCATCGAACTTCTGAAGAGCTGGGGATATAAAGTAAGCGAGCGCAAAATTGCGGTTGAAGAGCTTATTGAAGCAAACAACAGCGGAAAGCTTAACGAAGCGTTCGGAACCGGAACCGCCGCAGTTATTTCTCCCATAGGCGAGCTTATCGACGGCGACAATGTTATGGAGCTCTGCGGCGGCAAAATCGGACCTATCTCGCAGAAGCTTTACGATACTCTTACCTCAATTCAATGGGGCAAGGCCGAGGATCCGTTCGGCTGGTCGGTAAAGGTCAGATAATTCTCTTGAAATGATATTCAGTATACCTGAAGAATATGAAGGCAAGACGGTGCTGTTTTTTCTGAAACAGCACCTGAGCCTTTCGCGGGGTATAATTATCTCCTTGAAAAACAAGCCGGACGGTATTCTTCAAAACGGCAAACATGTCACGGTAAGAGCTTTGCTTTCATGCGGCGACGAGCTTGCGCTTATGCTGGAGGACACCGAAGACGACATAAACGAAGCCGTTGAACCGGTATGCCTTCCCGTCGAGATACTATATGAAGATGAAGATATTATCGCCGTGAACAAGCCGGGCGGAATGGCCACTCATCCGTCGCACAACCATCATGGTGATACGCTTGCAAACGCGCTTGCTTACTACTTTGCCGGCCGGCCGTTTGTTTTCAGAGCGGCGGGAAGGCTCGACCGCGACACAAGCGGAGTCGTGCTTGTTTCAAAAAGCCGGCGTGCGGCGAACATACTGTCAAAAAGCGCGGCGGATCATAATATGCTCAAAAGTTACATTGCTGTTTCCAAGGGCATTGTAAATCCTTCCGAAGGCGTTATTGAGGCGCCGATCGGCAGAGAAAAGGAAAGTATAATAACACGGGTTGTTAAGCCTGCCGCCGAGGGCGGACAGTACGCTCTGACAAAATACAGAGCCGTAACTTTTTTGGACAATATGACTTTGCTCGAGGTAAATCCGATTACGGGCAGGACACATCAGATAAGGGTGCATTTTTCGTATATCGGTCATCCGCTTGTCGGGGATACGCTTTACGGATGCCGTGAGGGTTCGTCTCTGATAAACCGGCAGGCGCTTCACTGCAGTGCGTTGACGTTCTGTCATCCGATAACCGGAGAAACGATGACGGTCAGGGCAGAGCTGCCCGGCGATATAAAACGATTACTGGATTATAGAAAATGAAAAACATTTTTAAAAAAATACTGTTTGTATGTCCGCTTCCGGCATTAATTATTTTTTGCATAACCTTAATATCCGCAGTTGTTCATGCGTTTCTTTATGTATCGAAGGGCTTTGCGGATTTTGTTAATCTGCATATTGCCTCGGTTGTCAGAATGGTGCTGGCAAAGCTGACAAATTTGTTTCCGTTTTCGCTGGCGGAAACGCTGTTGCTTTTTATGCCTGTAATCGTAGTTTCGCTTATCATATTTGTGATTCGGATCCCGCGCGACGATGTCGTTAAAATGAAACGCTGTACGTTCAGTCTGCTTGCAGCAATCGGATATCTGTATTCGACTTTTGCGCTTGGCTTTGCAGCATCCTACCGCGGTACGTCGCTTGCAGATAAACTTGGACTTGAGCGTACCGCCGTTTCTGCCGAAGAACTTGATTTTACAGCGAGAGCGCTGTATAATGAAATTGAAAAACTTGTTCCTGAGATAGAGTATATATACGCTTCGTCTTCCGTTATGCCGTATAATCTGGATGAAATGAATGTGCGGCTTAACGAAGCTTATGCAAAAGCGTCGGAAAAATATGACTTTATAAATCATTTCCGCTCAAATCTGAAATATGTGACGCTGAGCGAACCTATGACGTATACGCATATTTCAGGAGTATATACTTTTTTTACCGGCGAAGCGAATATCAATGTTAATTTTCCTGACTATACGACGCCGTTCACCTCGGCTCATGAGCTGTCGCACCAGAGAGGAATAGGTCCCGAGGACGAGGCGAATTTCATGGCTTTTCTTGTATGTATTGAAAGCGACGACACTTATATAAAATACAGCGGGTATATGGAAGTGTTTGAATACGTGATATCTGCGCTGTACAAAACCGACAAAGACAAATATTATTCGCTTATGGATGAAACGGACAGACGCGTCAGGTACGAAATATCAGCTTATAATAAATTTTTTGAAAAATACCGGGAGTCAAAGGTTTCCGAGGTGTCGAGCGCGGTCAACGATACATATTTAAAATCACAGGGACAGTCTGCCGGTTCGAAAAGCTACGGCATGGTCGTTGATCTTGCCGTTGCGTATTACAGAGACCGCTGATTCTTATCTTATCGTAAGAAAGGAGCGCTTATGAAAAAAAGCATGATTCCGCTTGCGGCAGTCGTACTTGTTGCGGTGATTATATGCTCGGTCGTTTTCGCCTTTCCTCTTTCGGGATTGCCGAGCGGAGCGCCGACGATGTTTATCAACGACGAGCCGTGGTATAATGAAACCATGTTCGGCTGGATCAAAGAAAGCGGGGAATGTTATGTTCCTGTTTCATGTCTTTCTGTGATAAAAGGCGTAAGCGTCATGAATTATCTTGAGTATAATTCTATGCTTATTTCCTACAAGGATAAGTTTATTTCCATTAACACGCTTTCATGCGAAGATGCGTATTCGGAAAATACAGGCTCGTTTAAATTTCACACATTTTTTAAAAAAGCCGAGAATGGGCTGAGCGTATTATATATACCGGCGCAAAAGACATGCGCGCTCCTCGGACTTTATTTCGAAATGGATCAGACACGTTCTGCGATAAGAATATACGATGACAGAGCGGTTAAATTGATGGAAGATCTGCTTTGGGAACACAATCCCGCGCTCGTTGAAACGACAACAGAATCCGAAACAGAGACTGAGACAGAAGAGCCTGCAACGACTCCTCCGGTTACAGACAATCCGGAAACAACCGTAATCAACCGCGCAGAATGTGTTTGCATAGCGTTTGACGGCGCACTGAATGAATACACGGCTGAAATTCTTGATATTCTCGATAAATACAAAGTCAAGGCTGCGTTTTTTATAAGCGGAAACGACACAGTGCAGCACCGCGAAACCGTTCGGCGCATATTTCTTTCCGGTCATTTTGTCGGACTGTTTTCTGAGTCGGATGACGGAGAGAAATACGCTGAGGATATAAACATATTTTTTGATGAGCTTGATTATGAAAACAATGTTATATACAGGCTGATAAAGACAAAATTCCGGCTGGCAAAAACGCCGGAAAGTTTAAAAACGAAAAAAAATCTTTTAGACGATAATGTTCTTGCCGCCGCTTTGGCGCGCGGATATTTTCTTTGTGATTTTACATGTGAACCGGCAACGTTTAATGCGGCTGTAACGGAACTTCAAAAGTCACAGTATCCTGTTATGGGATTTAAAAGCAGTAAAAAAACCGTTGCCGTTTTGCCGGATGTTCTCGAATATATTGAAAAAAATGCGATAATGCTGAGCGCGGATATTCTTCTGCCGGCAACGCAGAAATGACATAATGGAGTGCATATGAACGACGAAAAGAAGAAGATACTGATTGTTGAAGACGAAAAAGACATAGTACAGCTTATCGCGTTTAACCTTGTTCAGTCCGGATATGAATTTGATATGGCTTATGACGGCGAAGAAGGCCTTAAAAAGGCGCTTACCGGAGATTTTGATCTTATTCTTCTTGACCTCATGCTTCCGAAAATGGACGGCTTTGAAGTCTGCAAGCGTATCCGTCAGACGCTTGACACGCCGATAATAATTCTGACTGCCCGTCAGGAAGAGGTTGATAAGGTTCTGGGGCTCGACATAGGAGCGGATGATTATGTAACAAAGCCGTTTATGTTTAAGGAACTGATTTCAAGGATCGGAGCCCATATTCGACGCGCCTCAAACGATGTTGTCAAGAATTCTGCGGCTGAGAATATTATAAGAATTCGCGAGCTTGAGATAGACTGCTTGAAATATCGTGTGTCCAGAGCCGGAAAGCCGGTTCAGCTGACGAAAACCGAATATGAACTGCTTGTTTATATGGCGAAAAATCTGGGAAAAGTGTTTTCAAGATCGGATCTTCTTAAAAAGGTCTGGGGTTATAACCCGGAATACAGCGACGAACGTATTGTGGACGTAAATATAAGACGTCTTCGTTCAAAGCTTGAGGCGGATGCCGGAAATCCGGAATATATAATGACAAAGCATGGCATTGGATATTACATAAAGTAAGAAAAAACGAACGGCGGAAAGAGTATGTATCGCAGTCTCTACTTCAAGATAATTCTAATATTTGTTGTGTTTATGATAACCGTTATGGCGGTTGTCGGCACTGTGCTGCTTAATTCCGTTTTTAAGTTTTACATGGATGATTTCTCCAAACAAATCGGCGAATATCTCGGCGGAGACACCCAACTTACCGAGACGCTTATCGAAGCCATGGCAGACGACGATTTTCCGGAAAAAGCAGACGACATAATGCGTGGATACGGTACGTTTATGGGAATTGACATATACAGGAACTACTATATTCTCGGAATGGACGGAACATATCTCTCGGGCTCCGACGACGAATCCGGAATTGCGCTCCGGCTCACACCGAATTTAATCCGCTCAATGAAAAAGGAGATCGGCTCAGAGCAGGTAATCGGCGCCGAATATTCCGACTACGCACGGTACCTGACGAACGGAGACAAGGAATATATTATTTATGTCAAGGATACGCAGGAGGAAATGCGTGCCCTCGGCTTTGAATTGTTTTCGATTGTGCTTCAGTCAGTTTTCTTCGGATTGCTTATATCGGTTATTATGTCATTCTTTTTGGCGAAAGCAATAACCCGTCCGATTCAGAATCTGACAAAAAGCGCCGACCTAATTGCGTCGGGCGAATTTACAAACGGAATTGAAGTTGTCTCAAACGATGAAATTGGCACTCTGACCGAAACCTTCAACTATATGAATACGGTAATTAAAAACACAATTACAGAGGCTGAAGGAGAGCGCCAAAAGCTTGAGACAGTATTCGCTTACCTTAAAGACGGCGTTATCGCTTTTTCCGATAAGGGCAAGATTATTCAGATAAATAAAGCTGCCATCGATATGCTCGGAGATAACTTTTCGGAAAATCTCACTTTTTCGGAAATGCTTGAGCATTTGTATGTTGATTTTGCTCAGGCGTACGTGAGCAACGAAAACAACGAAAAAAGCTATATTATCCGCGATGTTGAAATGGGGTCGAAAGCGGTTGACATCAACATCGGAAGCCTGCGATATATTGAAGACAACGTCGAACGGAAGGGATGCATAGTCGTTTTGCATGATATAACGGCTCGGTATGAACTTGACAAATCACGCCGCGAATTTGTTGCAAACGTATCTCACGAGCTGCGCACACCTTTGACGGTCATCAAGGGCGCAACCGAAACCATTCTTACATACCCGGATATGGACGAGAATATGAAAACGGAGTTTTTGAAAAGCTCCATTGAAGAGAGCAACAGGATGCTCAATATCATCATGGATCTGCTCACTCTTTCAAGACTCGACGGAAAGCGCACGCAATGGAAGATCAGCGAATTTGACCTGCGTGCATCTCTTGAGCATCTTTGCACGACTTTAAAGGTAAGAGCCGACGAACACTGTCATACAATTTCAATGGAAAGCGACGGACAGCCGTGTTTAATCAACGGTGACAAGGACCGGCTCGAGCAGGTGTTTATAAATATTATTACAAATGCGATAAAATATACTCCGGACAACGGATTGATTGAAGTATCGCTTGAAAGCGGAGCAGAGAAAGTCAAAGTGTCGATAAAGGACAACGGAATTGGTATACCGTCCGAGGATTTGCCTCATATTTTCGACAGATTCTACCGTGTTGAAAAATCAAGGACGGCCGAAACCGGCGGAACAGGTCTCGGTTTGTCGATTGCAAAGGAGATTATAGACGCGCACGGAGGAAAGATTAAAATAATCAGCGCGTCAGGGAAGGGAACTGAGGTTGTTATCATTCTTCCGAGAAAAACGTCGCTCGATTCAAGTGAATAAAGACGGTGAAGACATGGATAAGGCAAAAAAACAAAAAAATAAGGCGGCTGAAACGATAAAGAGCGTCGTTTTGGTTTTGTTGTTCTGCCTTATGCTTTTTCTGACGGTTATAAATACGGCGATAGTGAGAAACAATGGACTTGTTTCGTCGTCTTCGCTTAACTTAAGGTCGCAGCTTATACTTAAAACCGGGTCAGAAACCGATGAAGAGACTGTGAAAAGCTTTCTTGCCGCAACACCTGAGTTTATCGGCTACCGGCAGGGGGATGTGCGGCGCGGAATCTATTCCGGAAGCGAGCTTGTGAGATATATATACTCAATGTTTGCCGAGCCCCTTTCCGATTTTATGGGAAAGAACGGAAGGCTTACCGTTCATGAAGAAAACGAAGGAGAGGTGCTGTGGAAAAGATGTATTGAATCCGAAAATTATATTTACTTTAAATACCACACAGCATTATCTGCTCCGCTGATCTATGCTTACTCGGGAGAAACGGTAAACGGAAGTGTCAATTCTTCGGCTGATGGCGAGATAAATCGTGTCAGCGAGCTGTTTTTAGTCAGGCTGAACTCGTCCGCAGGCGAATGCAGAGTCGTTATCAGGACGCCGGAGGGAAAAATCTGCGAATATAAAACCGTTTCCGAAAACTCAGACTATGACATTTCATGGCTCAGCGCATACAATGATAACAAAGAATTTATAAATTATGTTTTTTTCGCGGAATGCGGTACCGATCAAAAAAACATTACGCTGACGGATACGACGGTTATGACGTCAGAATCATTCAGCATGCCTTCAATTTATTTTAAAAGCGCAAACGATGAAAAAATGCTTTCCCCAGAAAAAAAGAACGGCCTAATTAAACTGTTCGGATTAATTCCGGACAAAACCAACGAGATAAAAAGCAACGACGGAGTTATGTTTATTGGTTCGTCCGGTTCAATTTTAATTTCAAACGACGGATACATTGAATATACGGCTGCCGGTATGTCGAGCGGAGTCTCTGTTTCGGAGTATCTCGGCTACGTCAGTTACAGCGGAGAGTATTCGTTTGATGAGTCTCTGCGTTCAACAGCTTCGCTTATGACAATGCTGAATAATATAATTTCAATTTTACCCGATAAAATCACTCCGTTTCTGTCGGACGTATATGTCGAAAACGGTTCGCTTACCGTTGTGTACAGCACGCTTTGCGATAATATTCTTCTTGTAGATTCGAGCGGACGGCCATATGAAATTATGAAAATTCTGATTAGAAACGGCAGAATTATCAGCGTTTCCGCGAGAATATCCGAAATTGTTGTTTCCGATGATAAAACGATATGTTTGCCGGAATTGTGGACCTATGACAGGCTTTCAGAGAAGTATGCTGAAGCCGGAGCGGTCAGTGCCGCTATGAAACCGGTATATGTAATTGACACCCAGAAAACCGAAAATGCGGCGGTTTATGCTTCCTGGTGCTGTTTTGCCGAGTAAAGGATTGTATATGAGGTGGAATGTTATAAAAACTGTGATGATCGTTCTTTTGGCGGTCGTCAACATATGTCTTGCTGTCAGTGTTATAATCTCATACAGGAATATAAATTACATTAATGCTGACGTAAAAAGGGAAGCGATTGAGCTTTTGGCAGATGGAGGGCTTTTTGTTTCCGAGGATAAAGTGCCGGATAAAAAGCCGAGATATAACGTTATTGAATGCGAGTATTCGGAAGGATATTCTGATGAGTATCTGAATTACCTGACCGGGGGACTTGAGTATTCTTCTTATGTGATTCCGTCAGGTGAGATAAGGTATTTTATAAACGACACCTCGGATATTTTCGAGTATTCTTATCCTTTCGGATTAAGATACAAACGCGGTGGAATTGAACCGGACCTTAATGTGTTCGATACCGCGGAGAGCAATCAGTCGAAGCACAAAGAGGCAGAAAAGGCCGTAAGGCAGTTTATTTACCCGAATTCTTCGGCTTATGAGCGCGGAAAATCGGAGATGGACATAGAGCTGACTGAGTTGTACAGCGGCGGAGGAATGTACCGCGCGGTTTTTTATCAGACCTATTTCCAAAAAATAATAGCCGGGACAAAGACTGAAGCGGTAATTGACGGCGGAAAGGTCATTTATCTCTCCGGGTCATTGATTTTTCCTAACGACGTTAATCGTTACAGCACGGATCTTTACGATCAGATAAACATTCTTTTTCTTGAGAAAAGAAGGATTGCCGAAGAAAATGAAAACGGCGCAGAAGCTATAAATGTCACTGTCGACTCAATGAAGTGCGGATATATCATTACTTGGAACAATAAAATGACAAAATATTACCTGATACCGGCATGGATTGTTAAATATAATGGTGGTAATGCTATAATAAGAAACGCAGTTATAGGTGATATTTATGAAAAATAAACAAATATTCAAACATCACGAAAAAGTATTTAAAATATGGTGAAAATATGATATAATGATAAATACATGTATGATTATTCAGGTTGACTACATATGCAAACTCAGCTTCTTTTACTGAAAGGAATTAATATATGGAAAAAATTGTCGTCAACGGCGGCGCACCGCTTAATGGCGTCATTGAAGTCAGCGGAATGAAGAATGCGGCGCTGGCAATTATTCTTGGAAGCCTTATTACTGAAGATAAATGTATAATTGAGAATCTCCCGGCAATCAATGATGTTTCAACTTCGCTTGAGATACTTCGTCAGATGGGTCTCGGAATCAGAATGATCAACAAAAACACTGTTGAGATTGATTCCTCCGGGGCAATAGGCGGTTCGTCTCCTGCCGATCTTGTCAGAAAGATGCGCGCTTCTTATTATCTTATGGGCGCAGAGCTTGGAAGATACGGAAAGGCGTATGTTGCTTATCCCGGCGGATGCGATTTCGGTGTTCGCCCGATAGATCAGCATATAAAGGGATTTGAAGCGCTCGGAGCGTCGGTTACGCTTGAGGAAGGCGGATTTGTTAAGATTAGTGCCGAAAACGGTCTAAAGGGTGCAAATATTTATTTTGATGTAAACACGGTCGGCGGCACGATAAACATTATTCTTGCCGCTGTAAAAGCTCCGGGACTTACCGTTATTGAAAATGCGGCACGTGAACCTCATGTTGTTGACCTTGCAAACTTTCTCAATGCCTGTGGCGCAAAGATTTCCGGCGCCGGAACAGATACAATCAAGATTAAGGGTGTCGAAAAACTTCACGGCTGTACGTATGCCATAATCCCGGATATGATCGAGGCCGGCACATATATGATTGCTGCCGCCGCAACAAAGGGAACTCTTAAAATCACAAACGTAATTCCAAAGCATCTTGAATCCATATCCGCAAAACTTGAGGAGATGGGCGTAACAGTTGAGGAATACGACGACTATGTTATTGTTTCAAGACACGATAAACTTAATCGGGTCAATATAAAAACACTTCCGTATCCGGGATTTCCAACGGATATGCAGCCCCAGATGTGCGTCCTTCTTTGTTTGGCGGAAGGAATCAGCTATTTAAGCGAAAGCGTTTTTGATAACAGATTCAGATATGTCGAAGAGCTGAAGCGTATGGGAGCGTCGATAAAGGTCGACGGAAAAACCGCAATTATTGAGGGCGGAAAGTCTTTGCACGCCGCGCCTGTCAGAGCGGTTGACCTGAGAGCAGGCGTTGCCATGGTTCTTGCCGGACTGGCGATCAGCGGAAGAACAGAAATTGAAGAAATATCTCACATTGAACGAGGATATGATGATATTGTCGGCAAACTGCGCAGCGTTGGAGCCGATATTAAAAAGGTATTTGTACCGGACACAGTATATTTTGAAAGAGCGAATTAATTTATGGATAAACTTATTATTTTTGACATGGACGGCGTTTTGACAGATTCTGAACCTGCAATTACACAGGCATCTTTGGAAACTCTCGAAGAATACGGAATTAAAGCCGAATTCGGCGATTTTCGTCAGTTTGCGGGAATGGGAGACGATATGTATATCGGCGGAGTCGCGAGACTTCACGGCGGCACGTACGATGTTTCAATGAAAAAGCGCGCATATCAGATTTATATTGAAACCGCCGCTGAAAGAGTTAAGGTTTACGAATGGTCAAAACCGATAATTGAAGCGCTTTACAACGATGGATACAAGCTGGCGGTTGCATCTGCTTCTGATTATGATAAGGTTATGTGCAACATCGGCTGCATAGGCGTTGACGAACGGCTGTTTTGCGCGATTGTAACCGGAAGCGACGTTCAGAGAAAAAAGCCGGCGCCTGACATTTTTCTAAAAGCTGCGGAAAAAGCCGGAATTGATCCGAAAAATTGCGCAGTTGCGGAGGATTCCATCGCCGGAATCCAAGCCGCAAAAGCCGCCGGTATGCTTGCGTTGGCCGTAACAACGACCTTCGACAGAGAAGCGCTTGAAAACGCAGGTGCGGACTATGTTACCGACAATTTCACTGTTCTTCCGGATATTATCAAAAAAAACATGAATTAATCAATAAATAAAATTCCCGGCAGATTTATGCAGTCATATAATTTGCCGGGTGTTATAATATGTATATATCGAAATGTAAAGAAAGGATTTTAAAAATGCTTGATACAAAACGATATTTCGAATGCCTCAATTCCGAAAAGGTAAAACCGGGAAAGCGCCTGCACAAAATCGGAACGCTTAATGTGGATGATGTTGAGACAACGCCGCTTATCTGGAAGAATAAGCTTTTCAGATGCGAATGGACCGGACGTCTCAACAACAAAACAAGCTATACTCATTTGGTCGATATGGAAGATGAGAAATGTATTGGTCATACCGCTGATTCATGCCTGTTTCCGAGCGCGTATACAGAAAACGATCGGATGTTTGTTTATGCTGTTTCAAACGATAACAAAGAGCTTTTGCTTTTCTGGTCCGACGATCTTTTGAAATGGGAAAGCAAATCCGTCTTTAAGGCGCCCGAAAAATGGACTTTATTCAACACAAGCGTGTGCAAGTCTCCTGACGGATACACAATGGCTCTTGAGGTGGCTGGGCCGAAGGAGATTTTAGGCGAGCCTTTTACGATTGTTTTTCTCAAATCAAGCGATCTGTATAACTGGGAGCTGCTTGATATCGCTGAATACTTGTATGACATGAACCGTTATACTGCGTGCCCGGTTATACGTTATGTTGACGGAATGTATTATATGATTTATCTTGAGGAAATGCCGATTCATCATTATGTTCCGTATATCGTGCGTACAAAAGACCTTAAGAATTATGAGCTTGGAATCATAAATCCGGTTATGTTTTACGACGACGACGACAGAAAAATTGTATACCCCGAAAAGTTTACCGCAGATGAAATTGACAGGATTCATAGTTCGCCTAATATTAACAACAGTGACGTTGATATTTGTGAATACAACGGAAAAACAATCATTATGTATAGTTGGGGAAATCAGTTCGGAAAAGAATTTCTTGCCATGGCAGAGTATGACGGTACTATGGAAGAATTTCTGAAGTCGTTTTTCTGCTGAAAAAATCTTACAATAAAAATTAAACGGTTGTTTTGGGCGAGACTAATCAAAAATCCGGTATAACAGAGCTATTCAGTCAGAAAAAATCTGAATGACCTTTGAATTATTTTGTAATTTAAAAGATTGACGCTATAAATTGTACGGATATCTATTTTAACGGAGTGGTTTTAAAAGAATGAAATTATTGATTGCATCTGATATACACGGTTCGGCGTTTTATGCAAATAAGCTTATTGAGGCGTTTGGTAATGAGGCACCGGATAAAATGCTCCTGTTGGGCGATATATTGTATCACGGTCTGAGAAATGCTCTTCCGAGGGATTACAATCCGAAAGCCGTTATATCGCTCCTGAACAATATTTCAGAGAATATTCTGTGCGTTCGCGGAAACTGCGACTGCGAAGTTGATCAAATGGTTCTTGATTTTCCGATAATGTCTGACTACTGTGTTGTTTTTCAAAATGAAATGACAATATACGCAACACACGGACACATTTTCGGAAAAGACCGTCAGCCTCCGATGAAGAAAGGCGATGTTCTTCTTTTCGGACATACGCACGTTCCTGAATGTACAGATTTAAGCGGAAAATATCTGATAAATCCCGGTTCGGTTTCCATTCCGAAAGAAAATTCTCAGTATGGCTATATGACGCTTTCGGACGGTTGTTTTGAGTGGAAGTCATTTGAAAACGGTGTTTACAAAACTTTTTCGCCGAACGGAAAGACGGACGCAAAATGAATATCATTCATCTGAAATATGCGGTGGAAGTTGCGAGAACCGGCTCGATTAATAAGGCTGCGGAGAACTTGTTTATAGGTCAGCCGAACCTGAGCCGTGCAATAAAGGATCTTGAAAGCTCGCTTGGAATCGTTATTTTTGAGCGTTCCGCAAAAGGAATGGTTGTAACGAACGAGGGCGAAGTTTTTCTTGATCACGCAAGAAGCATTTTAGAGCGCATAGAAGAAGTCGAACAGATATACCGTCTCGGCGTACCTGTAAAACAGCGTTTCTCCGTTTCCGTTCCGAGGACCACGTACATTGCCGAAGCTTTTATTGCGTTTACAAAAGCTCTTGATCCGTCTCTTCAGTCGGAGATATTTTACAAGGAAACCAACGCCATGCGCGCGATAAACAATATTCTGCATACGGATTATAAGCTTGGAATAATTCGCTTTTCCGAAAAGTACGACAATTATTTTTTTGGAATGCTGAACGACAAGGGATTGACTTATGATACAATAGCAGAATTTACAAGATTGGTACTTATCAGTAAGCAAAATCCGCTGTCAGAAAAGGAAATTTTGACTTCCGACGACCTCGGTGGGTATGTTGAGATCGCGTTTGCGGATCCATATGTTCCTGCCGTCCCGTATGCTGAGGTTATAAAGGAGGAAGTTTCGGACACAAGCAAAAGAAGAATCTATATATACGATCGCGCAAGCCAGTTTGAACTTCTTACCGAAAATACGGACACGTTTATGCTTGCTCCTCCGCTCACAGAAGAGCTTCTTGAAAAACACGGTCTTGTTCAACGGGAGCTCGTCGGGTGTGAGAAAAAATACCGTGATTTACTTATTAAACGCAAAAATTATCGTTTTTCGCCGCTTGACGAATTGTTCCTTTCGGAGATAAACAAATCTAAAGATAGATTTTTTGTTTAACATGTTTTAAAAACTTAGAAAAAGCTGTTTAAAGGCCATACAAGGATTTTCTATGAGAAATTTGTTTGAAACGCATGTTGATTGCAGCAATTCGTAACTGAATAAAAAAAAGCAAAAGTCCCTGAAACCAATATGGTTTCAGGGGCTAAATAATTGGTGCGGTTGCGTAAAAATGACCGGGGAGTTTGACTGTGGCAAATTATATTTTTGTAACGAAGAACCTCAATTGTTACTGTGGTTGTCAAATCAGTTCATACTCGTTTGCTGATGGCAGAGGAGGATAAATATCTTCAAGATTATCAGAATACCAATAAGCGACCGACGAGATATCGTCCTGTAAGGGCAGGTACCTGCCTTCGCTTCGCCAACCGAGAGCCTGAATGGTTACGCGCAAATCTTTTTTAAAATAAATTGGATCGGTAATATGCCAGCGGTACATATCAAAGTATCGTTGTGATCTATAGGTTTTGTCAGTATATCCAACCTTGGAAAGACCGGTGTACGGTGTGGAAAATTCGGTGTATTCACCGTTTACGTCAAAGTTATATGCTCCGCAAAAATAATCTTCTGTGCCTGTTCCGCATATGCTTGGAAAGTCCGCGTCACCGTCGATGTAGAATTTGATCTCTCCTTCTCCCCACCATCCGTTGGATTTTGTGCCCCAATGCAGATATGTCCCAACGTATTGTCCGCTGCCAATGATGCCGTCAAGTATCGTATATACTTTTTTATACGGTAAGGGATTCACTCGTCTGAACTGAGCGTGAAAATACAGGCTTTCCGGGTTGTTTTTTCTTTCCTCACAGTCTATTTGATAATACACTTTTACATTCGTTACGCCGGTATTTTCAATTTCAATACGAAATCCCTTAAAATACGGCATTTCAAAGTAACAATTCATTCCTTTGCGAGGATTGTAGCATATAGCAAGGCTGTTGATCTGACGATATTCATTATAATCTGCATTGGCAAAGAAATCGGACAACGGCACTTCAACGGAAGGAGTTTTTTGACCGTCAAAATAAATACGCAATACCAGTTGCCTGCCGTACTTTGCGCTATCGGTGATCCAAAAATGTTTAATTGCACCTTCCCCCTTGATATCGGCAAGAACGGCAGTCTCTTCCGGATTTATAAAAATGTAAGGATTTACTTTCCAACCCTGTCCAAGTTCACGTGCAGCCTCTTTTGCACTTCCTTCTTCAAGCGTTGCTTTTCCTCCTTCTCCTTTTCTTCCCGTCGGGTTTTCAGGGCAAACGGAAAAGGTGCGGATATCTTTTTTTAGAGTAAGATTATTTAACATTTTCTGTATCCTCCTCGTTTTGATTTTATGCTTTATATGGCAATTTTATCAAATCTGAGCTACAATGTCAATGTCATATATTGTTTTCCGGTTTTTCTTCATCTATTGCGGCATAACTTTCAAAACAAAACAGAACTTATTTTATGGTTTTTTTATCAAATCATAGACAAAAACGTTACATTCCTTGACAAAAAGCTTTTATGATGAAACCGATTGCCATGATATTTTTCCATCAACCAAAAGCGGATTTATCCAATAAAAAAAGCCAAGTTGTAAACTTGGATTTTTTTGAAGAGGTCGCCTAAAATGAACCAGGGCAATAATGGTGTCCAAACGAGAACTGAGTCTATAACTGAGTCTATTCAGTGAAAATAGATTTTGTACTTTGCGTTGATAAGTGTTCCGCTGTCTACGGGATTTAGGTCCCATGCTTGCGGGCAGCCTTATGCACTCTTTTTCCGTCTACGCTTAGATGAATTAAGCGAATATCATCTGCACTTTCTCGCCGCTCACTCAAAGATGATCTTAAAAACGTTTCCGACGCCGTCAATATAATATGTCTTTCCTTCGTATATATCGATGAACTCTGCTTCAAGATTAAGTCCTAAATCGATCAGGTCGATGTAAAGCACCTGTTTTTGTTCTTTAATATCAAAAACTCTGATAGCAGGATGGTTTATTGCATCATGGTAAAATCCTTCTGTTGTATAGATATATCCGTCGTGGTATGCAGCACCCTGCATGAAGTGTATATACTCGCAGTCAAAGCATTCCTTAATATCCTGCTTGCCAAGGGTAACAACCGGCAAATTGAACTCGGTAGAGTATTCTCCGTCGCTGAGTTTCGGCAAGGAAAAAGAAAAAAACCTTGTTTTACAATCCTGATCTTTCATTGTAAAGGCAAAAAGCTTTTTGTTCTCTCGGTCAATAACAAAATTGCCGAAGGGGCGCTTGTCGTTGCAGTTTTCGGAACGCCAAAGAGTTGAGTTTGTGAAGTCAATTTTTATTAATTGAACAAGTGTGCTTTTGAATACCTTTTCTTCTCTGGTTATGCGGTACACGCAAACCATACCCTCACGACGGTCTCCCTCAATCTTTTCGTAATTGTTGTAGATGTTTGAGTAAAGCAGAGGGAATTCATCGCCTTCCTTATAGTATTCGCATCCGAACACCACTGCATTTGAGTGAGGGCATATAAGATCTCTTTTATCAAGATTAAATTCACATACAAAAGAAAGATCGTTGAAATTAAATACACGGCATTCAGCGAGAGTGTTGAAAAGGAAAAGATAATCTCCCCATATAGCACCGTCCTGACAGCCAAATTGCAAGTCAGCCAGCTTTTCAACGCTTATACTTGAAGCTTCCTTAAAATAAATGTTTTTTTTCATTGAGACACCCTATTATTTTTTGACCTTACGAGTTTTTTACGTCTATTATACTCAATAATCAGAACCCTGTCAAGATTTTTGGAAGGATTGTTATTATGAGCAGTTTTTTTTGTGCAAACCGGACGTTTGCACTGTTGCGATAAAGCAGCTCTTTCGCAATTAAACATTTCCAATGATTTTGAAGGTTAAATACGGATTGTGATGAGTGCAGAAGAAAGCGAACAAGAATTAGTTTTGTTTCAATTCTGCTAATTTGAAGGTTATTATTGTCTTGCAGGATAGGGTAACTTAGGTTTTCCTATGTTGGCGTTAGAGGAAGGAAACCAAACTTTGGTCGGGGCG
>JAQXSY010000017.1 GCA_029219205.1 Bacillota bacterium
ACTGCGGTTCATGCGGATACAATACCTGCCGCGAAAAAGCAATCGCCATTTGTCAGGGTAAAGCCGAAATATCAATGTGTCTGCCGTATCTTAAGGAAAAAGCCGAGTCCTTCTCCGATACGATAGTGCGAAACACGCCAAACGGACTTATTGTATTAAACGAAAAGCTTGAAGTTCAGCAGATAAACAAAGCCGCGCAGAAAATTCTCAACATCCGCGCCGCTTCCGACGTGCTCGGCGACCAGATTGTACGAATTCTGGATCCCACGGACTTCGTCGGCGTGCTGGACAACGGGAGCAACATTCACAACAAGCGCGTTTACCTTGCCGAATATGAAAAATATGTCGAGGAAACAATCGTATATGACAAAGAATTCCGCCTGCTTGTAGGTATACTCCGCGATGTGACGGAGGAGGAGACGCAGCGTGAAAAGAAAGAGGACATAAGCCGCCAGACCGTTGAAATCGCAGACCGCGTCGTAGACAAACAAATGCGCATTGTTCAGGAGATTGCGTCTCTGCTCGGTGAAACCGCGGCGGAAACCAAAATTGCGCTGACAAAGCTTAAGGAGTCTATCAGCGATGAATAATCTGTGTGCCGACATAGGCTGGAAAAGCATTAACCACGAAGGCGAACAGCTTTGCGGCGACCATGTCGATATTATAGAACAGGACGAGAATTCAACGGTGATCGTTCTGGCGGACGGTCTCGGCAGCGGCGTCAAAGCAAGCATCCTCTCGACTCTCACTTCAAAAATTATTTCAACAATGATGGCCGCAGGACTTCCGCTTGAGGAATGCGTGTCAACAATCGCCGCAACGCTTCCGATCTGTTCCGTACGCGGCGTCGCATATTCGACCTTCACGATAATTCATCTTATCAACAACACGACCGCCGAACTGATTCAGTACGACAACCCGGACGTAATACTGCTTAGAAACTGTGAAAACTACGCCTATCCAAAAACCGAGATCAACATCGGCGGAAAGACGATTTATAAATCCGTTATCAAGCTTTATGAAAACGATATTTTTATCGCGATGAGCGACGGCTGTCCGCACGCCGGCATAGGGCGAGTTTACAATTTCGGCTGGAAAATCGAAGACATCGCGGATTTCATGAAAACCTTCGCGCATGTCGGATATACGGCAAAAACGCTTTCGACCATGCTTATCGACGAATGCGACAAGCAGTACGGACACCATCCGGGAGACGACGCGACCGCGTGCGTCGTGCGGATACGTAAAAGAGAGCCGATGAATATTCTGTTCGGTCCGCCGCGCAACCGCGACGACTGCGACCGTATGATGGCGCTGTTCTTTTCAAAGGAGGGCAAACACATAATCTGCGGCGGAACAACGTCCTCGATTGCGGCAAAATATCTCGGAAAGCCGCTTCGTGCAAGCTTGAAATTCGAAGCAAGCGACGTCCCGCCGACCGCTGAGATTGAAGGCGTCGATCTTGTAACCGAGGGAGTTATTACAATCAGCAAAGTTATAGAATATGCAAAGGACGCGCTCGGTTCAAACGAGCTTTATGAGCACTGGAGTTTCAGCCGCGACGGCGCCTCCATGATCTGCAGGATGCTGTTTGAAGAAGCCACCGACATTAATTTCTTTGTCGGCAGAGCGGTCAACCCGGCGCATCAGAACCCCGAGCTTCCGATAAATTTTAATATAAAAATGAATCTGGTTGAGGAATTGTCCGACTGTCTTAAAAAAATGGGGAAAAGGATAAAAGTCAGCTACTTTTGAGGAGGAATTAAATGCATAAGTTTGATACAAAAGTACAGCACCTGAAATATAAAGTGCTCCGTGAAGTGGCAAGGCTTGCCTGGAACGACGAACTGCTTGACAACGTACTCGATATACCGAAAATGATCGTTCCGGGAAAAACGCCGACTATGCGCTGCTGCGTATACAAAGAGCGCGCTATTCTGGGCGAACGCGTCAAGCTTGCCATGGGAGGCGACGCAAACAATCCCAACGTCATTGAAGTAATTGAAACTGCCTGCGACGAATGTCCTATGGGCGGATACGACGTCACAAACGCCTGCCGCGGCTGTCTTGCGCACAGATGCGAGGACGCTTGCAAATTCGGCGCGATTTCATTCGACCGAAATCATGTCGCGCATATCGACAAAAGCAAGTGCAAAGAATGCGGCGCCTGCGCAAAGGTATGTCCTTATACCGCAATTGTCGACCGCAAGCGCCCCTGCGAAAACGCCTGCAAAATTAAAGCCATACACATGAACGAAAGCCGTACCGCTGCGATTGACAACGACAAATGCATTGCCTGCGGCGCGTGCGTTTATCAGTGTCCTTTCGGCGCAATCTCCGACAAGTCGTATATCCTTGACGTTATAGATATTATCCGCAAAAGCGAACAGAACAAAAAATACAAGGTGTTTGCAGTTGTCGCCCCGTCGATTTCAAGCCAGTTTACATACGCAAAACTCGGTCAGGTGATAACAGGTCTGAAGGAGCTTGGCTTCCATACGGTTGTTGAAGCTGCGCTCGGCGCCGACATGGTCGCGTATGAGGAATCCAAAGAGCTTGCGGAAAAAGGTTTTTTGACCAGTTCCTGTTGCCCTGCGTTTGTAAGCTATATCGAAAAGGCTTTTAAGGAGCTAAAACCTTTCGTATCGCACAATTTGTCTCCCATGGCTACGATTTCAAAATATCTTAAAGAGCACGAAGTTCCGTGCAAGATCGTATTTATCGGTCCATGCACCGCAAAAAAGGCCGAGGTTCAAAAAGAAAGCGTTAAGCCTTACGTCGACGCGGCGATAACCTTTGAAGAGCTTCAGGCGCTCTTTGACAGCCGCGATATCGATATAACTGCGCTTTCCGAAGGAGTGCTCGATAACGCGTCGTATTTCGGACGGATTTTTGCGCGCTGCGGAGGACTGTCCGACGCAGTTGCAGAAGGTCTTAAGGAGCACGGCGTTGAAAACTTCACGCTAAAAGCGTGTTCGTGCGACGGTATCGAAGCCTGCCGTGCTGCGCTTCTCAAAAAGAGTAAGGGCGTACTCGACGCAAACTTTATCGAAGGAATGGCGTGCGTCGGAGGATGCATAGGCGGAGCCGGATGTCTGACGCACGGCGAAAAAAACAAAGCCGAAGTCGACAAATACGGCAGAGAGGCTTACGAAAAAACCATAAGTGACGCTGTTTCGGTTTTAAAATAATGCTCGTGTGACAAACCGCACCGGATAAATATTTCAATTTTGCGCCGTCGGGCGCCTGAACGTATTGTTTGTTTTAAGAAGATACGTTCGGGCGCCCTTTTGTTTCGGAAAAGGGTTAATAAACAAGACGCCGAAACCGCTTTTACGGTTTCGGCATAAAAAAATATTTACGGATTTATTTTATGGACATCGGATGTTTTTTACGGCGATAGTCCGCGCAGGCAAGCACAAATGCGTCAAACAGCCGGCTCGCTTCTTCGCTGAATTTATACATACGCTCGGGATGAAACTGTACGCCAATATCAAAAACATCTTTTCCGAAGCTTATCAGTTCGACTATACGGTCATCATCAGAATATCCGCATATTTGGCCTCCGGGCGCAGGAACATTCACAGACTGATGATGATAGCTGTTCACTTTTATTTTTTCTTTCTTAAAAATGTCGTAAAGCAGCGTATCCTTAAGCACGGTTACATTATGTTCAACCCCGCCGCCGTGACCCTCAATATGCTGAAAAAGCGTTCCGCCCCGGGCTGCGTTCATAACCTGCGCGCCTCTGCAAATTCCCAAAACCGGCATTTTGTGTTTTGAACACGCTTTATATAAAGGCAGCTCAATTTCGTCTCTGAATTTTGAAACCTTTACGCATTCCGACTGCGTGAGTTCGCCGTAAAGCGGAGGATCAATGTCCGGTCCTCCGCTCAGCAGCAGCCCGTCGATTTGCTCTGCAAGACGCTCGGAGTATTCCGCAGAATAGCCGGTAAGCATAACCGGCAGTGCTCCGGCTTCGTATAGAGCGTCGGAATAGTTTTTCTCAAGTCTGAATCTGCTGAATTCATCATCGTATTGAAATGTTATGCCAATAACCGGAATCAAAGCTTTATCACGCCACGCTTTCATAATATTTATCTTTTAATTATATTCGTCTCTGCCGCATCGGTTTCAAACAAGCTGAAAAAGATAGAATTTCAGATAATCGGTTTCCGGTACACTCATAAGCGTCGGATGATCCGGAGACTGCCGGCGCGCTTCGATCAGTTTAAGCCGAACGCCTGCGTCGCTCGCCGCCGACATAAGCACTTTTACAAACATTTCGTTTTCCATAAAATGCGAACATGAGCAGGTTGCGAGATATCCGCCTCTCGGAAGCATCCGCATGGCGCGGTAGTTTATTTCCTTATACCCGCGTTCGGCTCCCAAAACGCTTTTTCTGCTTTTTGTAAACGCAGGGGGGTCAAGTATTACAAAATCATAATTTGCATGATTGGTGCAAAGCTCGGGCAGAAGATCGAATACATCCGCGCACACAAAGTCCATATTACCGCAAAGACCGTTCATCTCTGCGTTTTCCCTTGCAAGCTTAACCGCGCTTTCCGAAACGTCAACCGCAGTAACGTGCGCCGCGCCGCCTTTTGCGGCATTCATGGCAAAAGAGCCGGTATGCGTAAAGCAGTCGAGCACGCGTTTTCCCGCCGCAATTTTCGAAACTGCAAGACGGTTGTATTTCTGGTCGAGGAAAAAGCCGGTTTTCTGTCCGTTTTCAATATCTACTTTATATTTTATGCCGTTTTCGATGATTTCAAGTATTTTTGAGTCTGTATGAGAAATGCCTTCGTACCATCCTTTCCCCTGCAAAAGACCTTCGAGTTCTCTCAAAGCAACGTCGTTTCTCTCAAAAATCCCGTCAACTTTCACTCCCATTCCTTCAAGCAGAGACACAAGACAACCAAAAATCATTTCTTTTCTGATTTCTATACCGTATGAAAGCACCTGCGTTACAAGAACGCTTCCGTAACGGTCAACGGTCAGCCCGGGAAGTCCGTCCGCTTCGCCGAAAACAAGCCGGCAGCATTCAAAATCACTTCCCATGACAGTCTTGCGGTACTCAAGAGCATACTTGAGCCTGCGCATAAAAAACGCCTCTCCGAAGCTTTCGTTCGCATCCTGTCCGAGAAGCCTTATCCTTATCTTGCTGTTTTCGCTCAAAAGGCCGGTGCCGAGATATGCTCCTTTTTTTGACACAACGTCGACAAGAGAGCCGTTTTCGCACTTTTCGGGCGATTGACATATTTGGTCGCAGTATACCCAAACGTGTCCGCGCCGAAGCAGGTCTTCTGCCTTTTCATTTACTACGTATATGGGAAATGATCTTTCTTTTTTCATCTTCTTTGTTTATATTGAACCGGTGTCATATACAATCAGTACTTTCCTGATTTGCAAACAGCCGTTCCGGCGAGCGCTCCTTTGTTTTTTGTATAATTATTTTACATTATTATACCGTATATGTCAATACGGCTTTCGATGCCGAAAATATTTATTATTTTTACTTAATGACTTGATTTTTTCCCATACGGGTGTTATAATTATTAAGCTGTTTCGTTTGTTTAAAATAATTTATATGTTTCCGTAGCTCAGCTGGATAGAGCGACCGCCTCCTAAGGTGTTACTTTACCACTTGCCTTTTCAAAAAAGGCAAAAGGTTATTCGTTCAAATCTTATCGTATATGCGCTTGTACCTAAGCAGGATAGAGGGTCCGCCTCCTAAGTATATGTTAATCACGGGCCAAATGATTTTTTGAAATCTGAAGTCCGGTTCGAGTGGAGTTGTGAATTCGGCGGATTTCTAACGCCGGGGAAGAGGAACATTTTTAAGCAAATTGCTTTCAAGGGGCAAAAATCCATTAGCAA
>JAQXSY010000018.1 GCA_029219205.1 Bacillota bacterium
ATACCGCCAAGAAGGTATACAAAGAAACCGCAGTAAAGCAGAAAAGCATTGCCGCAGCGCTTTTAGCAAAGGAATTAGGTCGGTTTACTTCCAGCCCCAACTATATGCTTAACTGCGGTCTCGGCATTTTGCTGTTGCCGATTGCAGGCGTAATGCTACTCTGGCAGGGCTCAGCCGTAATTTCGGTATTAAATCAGGTTTTCGGCGAAAGGGCGGGCTGTACTCCTGTACTGCTCTGCGGTGCGGTATGTATGCTTGCTTCTATGAACGATATGGCGGCGCCCTCGGTTTCACTTGAGGGTAAAAGTCTGTGGCTTATGCAGTCTTTGCCGATAACGCCCTGGCAGGTACTGCGGGGCAAGCTAAGTATACAGCTGATTTTAACGGGGATTCCCGTGCTGTTCTGCACGGTCTGTATCGCTTTTATCTATCCCTTTACTCCCTTAGAACTGCTTTTGACGGTGCTTGTTCCGATGTCATATGTCTTGCTTTCAGCGCTGTTCGGGCTGTTTTTAGGGCTTAAAATGCCCAACCTTAACTGGACGAGCGAAATCACGCCCATAAAGCAGAGCGCCTGCGTGACCATAGCTCTGTTCAGCGGTTTTGGGTATACCGCCTTGCTGTGTGCGGGCTTTATGCTCTTAAACGGTTGGAAACTTGGGTTTGTCGGGTATATGAGCAGTTTAGGGGCGGTAACGCTTGCTTTGTGCGCCGCACTTTACCTCTGGCTTAAAAAGCGGGGCAGTAATCTGTTTGCGGCGCTGTAGCAGACCGTTTACTCTTTTGACCGTTGCAAAGACGGCATCGGCATTGATGAATTATATGATGTCAAAAGAAAAAATGAATCAGAGGAATAGTTATGTAATATATAAGAGTGACAAAAGACAACATTGAAAAAGAGCATATTTGCTGTGCTATTTCAAATAACAATGATATTCAGGTATCATCAAAAAAAGTTTGGCTGAAAGAGCGTTTTGAAGACGGTTTAATTTTTCTCAAAAGCATAGAACGGGGCAAGTGTTTTATAGAATATATCCCTGCAGAAAATGCGTGGAATCCTATTGTTGCAGAGGGATATATGTATATTAACTGTTTATGGGTTGCAGGTTCTTTCAAAGGATTTGGGTTTTCCACAGATTTATTGAACGCTTGTATTAAAGACAGCAAAGCCAAGGGTAAACTCGGACTTTGTATATTATCCTGCGCCAAGAAAAAGCCCTTTTTAGCAGATCCTAAGTATCTAAAGCATAAGGGCTTTGCAGTTTGTGACGAGGCGGATAACGGAATTCAGCTGTGGTATTTGCCTTTTTCCGATAATGCGCCAAAGCCTCAGTTTAAGGAATGTGCGAAACACCCTCATATTGAAGAAAAAGGATATGTTTTGTACTATACAAATCAATGCCCGTTTAATGCAAAGTATGTTCCCGTGCTCGAAGATATTGCAAAGGAAAGAAATATACAGTTTAAGGCGATAAGATTAGAAAGCAAAGAGCAAGCACAAAATGCACCCACACCTATTACAACATACGCATTGTTTGTAGACGGCGCTTATCTTACAAATGAGCAGATGAATGATAAAAGATTTATAAAATTGCTGGAGAAATAAATTTGAGGTGTAGTTATGGCATTTGACTTTAAGAAAGAATATAAAGAATTTTACAGCCCGAAAAACAAACCGGAGATTGTAAATGTCCCGGCGGCAAATTATATAGCGGTGAGAGGTAAAGGAAATCCTAATGAAGAGGGCGGAGCATACCAAAAAGCAATCAGCGTTTTATATGAGGTGTCATATACACTTAAAATGAGTTATAAAACAGATTACAAAATAGAGGGATTTTTTGAATATGTTGTACCGCCTCTTGAGGGATTTTGGTGGCAGGAGGGTATTAGCGGTATTGACTATTCTAATAAGAAGGCCTTTAATTGGATTTCTGTTATTCGTCTGCCCGATTTTGTCACAAAAGCAGATTTTAATTGGGCGGTAGAAACAGCGACGAAAAAGAAAAAGATTGATTGTTCGGCGGCAGAGTTTTTAACTATTGATGAGGGACTGTGCGTTCAAATTATGCATGGGGGTCCATTTGATAATGAACCCGCAACAGTAGCCATTATGGACGAGTATATAAAGGAAAACGGATATGTAAACGATATTACCGATAAACGGTTGCATCACGAAATATATATGTCTGATGCAAGAAAGGTTGCTCCGGAAAAATGGAAAACCGTCATCAGACATCCGATTAGAAAAGTGTAAACTCTCAGTCTTCAGAACCGGATGAATCTGAATTTACGGAGAGAAAATATAATGAATATTGAGTATAAAGATATCCATAATTTTGACAGCGATGAGCTTGAAAGATTATTCCTTTCGGTTGAGTGGTCATCAGGTCATTTTCCGGATAAACTTGTGGTTGCAATGCAAAATTTTGATACGGTTTATTCTGCTTGGGATGGAAATAAGCTTGTCGGAATGGTATGTGCAATGGATGACGGAATAATGAATGCTTATGTCCATTATCTTCTTGTTGACCCTGACTATCACGGAAAAACCATCGGAAGAACACTTGTAAATATGGTAAAGCAAAAATATAAGGACTATATGCGCATAGCGGTTATTGCATACGATGATGAAATGCATTTCTATGAGAATTGCGGATTTGTAAAAAGCAAAGACGCATCACCAATGTTCATAACATCGTTATGGACATAAATTACAATTTTTCTGCATCAACACAAAGAGTTAACAGTACCAAATAAACGGGGAGGGGGGAATGGCTATGCTGAGAATGGAAATTGCGTTGTTTCTTGTGATGGGCTTTATTGCCTGTGTGTATTTTTCAGCCGGGCGAAAGAGCACGCCGCTTCACAGGACTTTTTCTGGCTTGCTGGTGGTAGTGCTTATCCATTTAGGCTTAGACGGCGTCACTGTATATACGGTGCATCATTTAGAGAGCGTGCCGAGGCTTTTGAACGATGCTGTTCACAGGCTGTTTTTGGGCAGTATGGTGCTGGTGATATATCTGTTCTATCAGTATATTGCCATTCTGGTAGAGGAGGAGACCGGCAAGCCTCGGCGGCTGGATCTGGTCGCAAGGATTTTTCTTGCTGTAGCGGAGCTGGGTAATTTTCTGCTGCCGATCTCCTACACGGTGACTCCTGAGGGAAATTATTCCTCCGGACCGTATATGCTGGTACCCTATGGGGCGGTTGCCTTTTATCTTCTGCTATGTGCCGTACTTTTGGCTGTAAACAGTAAGCAAATTGACCGTAAAAAGAAGCGTGCCATCGGTTCAGCCCTGCTCATTGAGGTTACTGTCTGCGCCTTGCAGGGACTTAACCACACTTGGCTAATCAGCGGAATGGGAATTGTACTGATGACGCTTTCCTTCTATCTCACCCTCGAAAACCCCGATATTTTAAGGGCGGAGCTTACGGAGCAGAAAATGTCTATGCTGTATTTAAAAAGTCAGGTCAACCCACACTTTTTGTATAATACCTTGGATACCATTCGGATTCAGGCTCAGCTGAACGGAGACAAGAAGGTAGCCGATTTGCTTATGCGATTGGTGGACTTCTTCCGCCTCAGCGTAAAGGTGGACAGGCAGATGGTAGCGCTGGACGATGAATTGGAGCTACTGGAGGCATATATGGAGCTGATGTGCTATCGCTATCCTGAGCTTAATTGCGAATATGATATAGACCCCGATTTAGGCGGCGTTCAGGTTCCCAATTTTATCTTGCAGCCTATTGTTGAAAACAGCCTTCTGCACGGGCTTAAAAACAAAGGCTACTGCGGAGCGGTGCGTATTTCGGCCAAAGATATGGGGGACGGAAAAATGGAGATTCTCATTTGTGACACCGGAAGCGGGTTTGCTAAGGGAAAGAAAGCGGAAATCGATCAGATGCTTCTCACTTACGCTAAGCATCCTGCAAAGTTAGAGGGAAACAGTATCGGTATTCTGAATGTGCAAAAACGCATCAAGCTGCTTTGCGGCAGGGAATACGGGCTTACATACACAGAGAATCCTACAGGCGGCGTAACCGCACATTTGCATTTGCCTTTGAATGAGGAGACCCAAAAATGAAGAAACTGCGTGTACTTTTAGTGGATGACGAGATTATGATTCGCGAGGGCTTTAAACGGCTTTTCGACTGGAAGGCTCACGACTGCGAGGTTGTGGGCGAGGCCGCCGACGGCATGGAGGCGCTGAGTCAGATTGACGCTCTCCACCCTGATATCGTCATTATGGATATCAACATTCCTATTATGAACGGCTTAAAGGTTATATCTTTAAGCCGAATCAAGCACCCCCAAATTGCTTTTGTTATTGTTTCGGGCTACGATGATTTTTCCTACTGCCGCGAAGCTTTGCGCCTGCAAATTACCGATTATATCCTAAAGCCCGTAAATTACGAGGAGTTCGGAAGTTGTATTGACAATCTGAAAATTTCCCTTTTTGAACAGCGGGTATCTGCCGCGGAGGAATCGGAAAAGCAGGAGGAACGAACCATTACGGGCATCACCAGGTATTTACAGGAGCATTTGGCTGAGGATTTGAGCCTTTCTGTTTTAGCGGAGGAGTTTCACCTCAATCCCCAGTATATCAGCCAGCTGTTTAAGAACGAGATCGGAGTCAACTTTCTTTCCTATCTTACCAACATTCGTATGGAAAGGGCGAAAAAGCTGCTGCTTTCCACCTCGCTTTCGGTTGCCGAGGTGGCGGAAAAGTCGGGCTACGGGGATTACCGAGTATTTACAAAGGTATTTAAGAAGTCAGAAGGCATTACGCCTTCCCAGTATCGGCGGGATTTTCTGGAGGAAACGGGGACAGGCAGTAATTAAGGAATATTGTAATTGAAATGAGTATAGTATTATGAAATTGTTTGAACAATTTTTTGGGAATAATAGTACAAGATATTGCGATTGCTCTAATCCGGAAAGCTTGCCCGGTGT
>JAQXSY010000019.1 GCA_029219205.1 Bacillota bacterium
ACTTATCGATAAAACAAAGCTTTATGATCCCGCTGACGCGCTTAACCTTGTTTGCCAGACTGCAAAGGCTAAGTTCGACGAGACAGTCGAGATTCACGTCAGACTCGGTGTCGACAGCCGCCACGCCGATCAGCAGGTCAGAGGCGCCGTTGTACTCCCTAACGGAACCGGTAAAACCGTCCGCGTTCTCGTATTCGCAAAGGGTGACAGAGCAAAGGAAGCCGAGGCTGCCGGAGCTGATTATGTCGGCGCTGAGGAATATGTTGCAAAGATTCAGCAGGAAAACTGGTTTGAGTTCGACGTTATCATAGCTACTCCCGATATGATGGGCGTTATCGGTCGTCTCGGCCGTGTACTCGGACCTAAGGGTCTTATGCCTAACCCCAAGGCAGGAACGGTTACAATGGATGTTGCTAAAGCGGTCAATGACGCTAAGGCCGGTAAGATTGAATACCGTCTTGATAAGACAAATATTATCCACTGCCCGATCGGTAAGGCTTCATTCGGTCCTGAAAAGCTTTCTGACAACTTTATGGCGCTCATGGGCGCAATCATAAAGGCTAAGCCTGCGGCATCAAAGGGTCAGTACATCAAGAGCTGCGTAATCGCATCCACGATGGGCCCCGGAATAAAGATCAACGCTGCAAAGATCGACTGATGCAAGGATTACAGGGGCTGTCACAACGTGGCAGCCCTTTTTGCATATTATCTGTATAACGGAGGAGAATTATGGAGAACAAGCTGTCGCCGCTCAAAGGTTTTATCGTTTTTGCTGCGGCTATGGTCTGCTTTGTGATTTTCGGCTCATTTTTTCAGTACTCATGGGGCATTTGGGGACTGGCTGCAACCGAAATTATGTTTCTTTTTATTGCGTTTGCTGCAGCGTCGTTGTTCGGAGTGAGCTTCAGAGAGGCTTTTCCGATGAGGCTTCCTCCCGTAAAAGAGTTTGCAGGCAGTTTTCTTCTCTATATTTCCGCATTTCTTCTGATTACGCCCGTTGTGATTATCACCGAAATTTTTTTCCCGCAGATAAGCGATTCCGCAGCGGCAATTTCGGGAATTGCCGACGGCGCGTCGCCGTATTTGTGCGTGTTTGCGATGGCTTTTTTGCCGGCGGTCTGCGAGGAGCTGCTGCATAGGGGAATGATTCTCGGATGTATGAAGAAAATCAGAAACGATGCGGCTGTAACTTTGATTATGGCGCTGCTTTTCGGACTTTTTCATCTTGACCCGTACCGTTTTCTTCCGACCGCAATGTTGGGCGCCGTTTTTACATATACGGCAATTAAAACGCGTTCCGTTTTTTTGCCGATGCTGCTTCATTTTATCAACAATCTTATTTCGGTTGTATCGATATTAGCTGAGAGATCCGATAATATAACTGAAAGCGCAATCGTTACGGGAAATGCCGCAAACATCGGCGTTTGCATTACTTATATCGGTCTCGGAATTGTTCCTCTGACGCTCGGCGCATTCATACTGAACAAAAAAAAGATCAACTCCGTCACTGTTTTGGTTGCGGCGATAGGCAGCGTGGTTTTAACTGCCTGCGGAATTGTAATTACTTCACTTAATATTTAATTTTTTTTATAATCCAAAATCGGGATTGATTCATCCGGAATTATTAAGGCAGCCACAAAAACGAATACCGAGAAAAGCCTTTAAAAAGTTTTTCTCGGTATCTTTTTTGCCTTCGGGAGCCGGGTTGTTCATAATTCGCCGCACCACAGGTTTTTATCGGGATTTTGTTTAACAAAATCAACTGCCTGCTTTCGAAAAAATCTTATACATTACAATGTTCATTTCTTCATAATCCGGGTAAGCCGAGGAATTGCCGCATACCGTAAGCTGATAATCACGGTAGCGTCCGATTTCACACGGATATGGCATTTCTCTCATTGTCATATGGCATTTCTCTCATTGTCAAGTAGTTCCATATTTTCCTTTATGTTGCAATAGTTTTCGATAGTCTTATGCAGATTTAGTACGATGATTAATTTGTACTTTTTGCACCAGCTTATAAAATTGTCAATATGCTTTAATGTTTCCTCGCGATAGACAAAAGGTGATTCTTCAATCACAATTTGATCGAATCCGAGACGGATGTGATCCATCCCGAGGCTTGCTATATACCGAATATCTTTTTCTGTGATATACTCGGCAAAGTGTTCCATGTCGCCGACTGTAAGGCAAAGCTTTCTGTCGTCAGGCAAAACATTGAACCGCTTATAATTTGTAAGCCATCCTCCGATACCCATTCCGTGTTCAAAACCCGTAAATTTTTTAATAAGCTTACTGCTTCATTCCGTCTTTTCGATTTTCTTCAGTGACTGCCAGAAGTCAGGGGAGTGTCGTTGAATCTGTCCTGTATTTTTTTATATACGGAGTCGTCAACCTCAACAAAACCGGATTTACAGGAAGGCAGCAAATCTTTTTCGAAAGACAGCGAAGCGTCTGTGCTGCAGTTGTCGTTCCTCCAAAGGTTTCTCTCTTCTTCGTTTCGTAAATCTGGAACTTTTACAGAATTGCTGTTGTTTAAAATCGAACGGTAAGCCAAAAGCCCGACCGTTGACATATCAAACGCACGGTAAACGTCAATCATATATTTTTTTGCCGCATCGTTTCCAAGCAATGTTTGAATAAATATGTTTATTAAATAAACATCGGCGATTTCGAAAGTATTCATATCGGAAAGATCCTTGTACGAATACAAAGGTATTTCATTAAAGAAATAAGGCGGTTTTATAAAATCAACTTTATAGTTTGATGATTCATTGTTTGCTTTTGAAATCCGCAGTTCTCCGAAGCTGTAAATGTTGGTTTCAACAGTTCCGTTTTCGGCAATGAAACGGTAATCAGCGCTGTAATCCCTCCGATAGTTGCCGTTCATGCTTTTTGCGGCGGCTCCGTTATCAAACTGCATCAACTCCACCGCGGCGCTTCCGCTTCTTGCTCCGACTTTTGACATATGCGGCATCAGCTGCGTTTCCATTCCGACAACATTAACGGCTCTTCTTCCGCTGACAAACATCAACGGACCTATTGAGTGCGTGCAGTAAAAGGTTGAAGGCACAAAATTTCTCCAGTGATTTCTGTCTCCTCTGGTCAGCAAGTGCCATTTATAGGAGCAGTCGTTTATGAAGTTTCCTTCGGCATACATGAGTTCTCCCATTTCTCCGCTGTCAAAAATCCTGCGCATCTCAAGAACATGGGGCAGATAACAGTAATTTTCACCGTAAGCATATATTTTTCCGCTTCTCTCAACTGCCTCAACAAGCCCTACGGCTTCTTTCATGGTTTGCGATGGAAGATTCTCGCTGAAAACGTTAATTCCGCTGTTAAGTGCTTTTATCGCATAGGGCGCGTGCTCGTTTGCAAAGTTTGCAATTATAACAGCATCAATTCCGCTTTGCAGAAATATGTCGTAATCAGAGTAAACCTTTATACTGTCGGAAAAAGATTTTGCTTCGCTCTCAATTTTTTCCCTTAATCCGTCAAACTTTTCACATATTGATGTAACTTCCGCATAAGGGTGGTTTAAAAGAACCCGGGTAAGAAAATCAAGTCCTCTTGTGCCGCCTAAAATACCGATTTTTAATTTTTGCATGTCCGCTTCACTTCCTGCAAATTATGTATATATTCAACTGCCTTTATATAATCATTTTCATCGGAAAGATGTTCGATTAATACCGGCATATCGGGGCTTAGTTTATTTATCTGCGCAATGTAGTTTGTAATATTGAAGCCTCCCTGTCCGCAAGGCGCTTCGCTGAGATGAACTGTTAAATTGTTTTTTAGGACAACATCCTTGACATGGCAGCTTTTTATAAAGTCTCCTAAAAGTTCAAAAGCTTTATTTGTATAGTCTTCGTTAAACAGATACTTTTTCGGATCGGAAATCATGTTGACCATGTCCATATGAACCGCAAACGCTTTTCTGTCTGTATCCTTAATTAATTTCAGATAACTTTCGGGTGAATCCGGATACATCCAGGGCATGGGTTCTAATGTGTAGAATGTTTTGTGAGGATTTACACAGTCAATCAGCTTTTGGACCGTTTCAACGATTTCCGCATAAGTTTTTTCCGAATAATTTTCTGCATAAGCGCCGTCCCAAATGTCGCCCTTTGCTCCGGAAATATTTACACAGCATGCCGCGCCAACGTATTCTGCAAGTTCAAGTTGATTTTTACAGAATTCAAAGTTGTCCGATTTGGCTTTTTTGTCAACGGACAGAACATTCTTCCACGCTCCAACCTCAGCAATAGTTAAGCCATATTCCCGGCAAGCCTTTGCGTACGCATCAATTTTTGATATTTTATCGGCGCAGCTGCAAGGAAAAACCACCGCAGAGAGCCCTAAATCCCGATGCCTTTTTGCCCACTCGTCAGGAGTTTTGTGCGGCAGGCTTATTGCAATTCCAAGTCTCATACAAAACATACCTCCGATTCTTTTAATTATAAATTTTCTGCGCCTGATCAGATATAATAATTCATATTAATACTTGTCTGAAAAATAGATTTGTGATATTATTTATAGGGGTGATAATTTGGATTTGCAAATCAGCTGCACAGAAGACGGAATAAAAACATATCCGCTTCATAATCACAAAAAACATGAAATTATTTACTATCTGAAAGGCGAAGGATATCTCCGCACAAGAGATAAAAATCTGCCTTTTTCCCCCGGAACCATAATTATTGTGCCTCCGAATATTGATCATGGCTCGGTTTCAAAAAAGGAATTTAAAAATATCTGCGTTTCCGGAGAGTTTGAGCATCTGCTTAATTTTACGTTGCCGGTTGTTTTGTTCGATAATGAAAAAAGAGAAGGAAAAAAATTGGCGGAGCTTATTTATGAAAATCGTTTGTTAAACAACGACTATCTTTTAAGTTTGTGCATTTCCTACATTCATTTTCTGTGTCAAAGCGTCAAAATCGATAATTCAATAAACGCTTCTTTGAAAAAGATTATTTCGGAGATTTCAGCTAATGCTTTTGATTCGGATTTTGATTTAAAGCCGCTGCTTTTAAAAAGCGGTTATTCCGAAGATTATATCAGACATTGTTTCAAAAAAAACATAGGTAAAACTCCGACGGAATTTTTAACGGAAACAAGAATAAAACATTCCTGCCATCTTATTGAGATATATAAGGATACTCTTTCCATGGGACAAATTGCAGAGCAGTGCGGTTTTCTTGACTATGTATATTTTTCAAAATGCTTTAAAAAAATAACCGGGATTTCTCCTGCTGCGTACAGAAAACAAATTCTTTAAACGAAAAAAATCAGCGTTTGTCCGCCCGGTATAGCCATTATATATAAATTGCGTCGGAAAAAGTTGTATCAAGTGACGAATTTTTTTATTGCCCGGAGGGGGTATTGATTTTTTTTTAAAATGATTTAAAATTAATGGTAGAAACGAGGGGAAGAAAGCAGTTATGATAAAGATTATTCATTTTTCTGTCGATGTTGAAATAGACGGAGATTTATACTCTGACATGGGCGTGATTATGCTGCCGGACGGTTATTCCGACAGCGGAGATCCGGTCAGACTTGTTATTTCGTGTCACGGAGCGGGCGGCACAGTCAGTACCGATGATTCGCAGACGGAGGGAACCGTGCTTTCAAGGTATCTTGTTGCAAACGGTTTCGCAGTTGCGGACGTAAACGGTTTGCCGCGCGAATACGCCGAAGAGCATGGAATTGATATAAGAAACAATATCGGAAGTCCGGTGGCGGTTGATTGCTATGTAAACGCATACAATTTGCTTATGGACAGCTTTAATCTTAAACGAAGGGTTTTCGTTATGGGCGCTTCAATGGGCGGAATAAGCAGCACAAATCTGGTGCTGAGCGGAAAGGTGCCTGTAATCGCGCAGGCGGGTTTTTGTCCGGTGCTTGATACATATAACGAAATATATATGCATCCGTGGAGCGGCGGGCTTCCGAAAGACGCGCTCGGAATTTTTTACGGTCTCAAAAAAGACGAAGACGGCGTTTACATATATGAAGAAGAAAAAATAAATTGCTATAATCCGGCAGAACGTGTGAAGAACATAAGATATCCTGTGCCGGTCAGATTCTGGCACTGCGTTGACGATAAGACTGTTTCGCCCGCGGTTACAAAAGAATTTACGGAAACCGTGTGCAAAAACGGGGGAAGAGCAGAGCTTGTTCTGCTTCCGGACGGAGGACACGAACCTCAGAATTACGGAGAGCCGATTGACGTTCCGGCCGGCCTGACCGATTATAACGGTGAGAAGCTTTACGTAAAGCCGGCGGTTGAGGGCGCGTTTTTGTGGTTTTGCGGCTTTGAAAAATCGTCCGGCGGGGACCGTTTGTTCTGAAATGATGCGGATTGGTCGAAAAACCAAAAAATTATTTAAAAATGTCGCAAAACATTGAAAAAATGCAGTAAATATGTTATCATACAGTTAATAATCTGAAGAGAATAATTTTCAAAAGGGTAATTGCGCAATGATTTTTGACATTCAGAAAGCAAATATCTGGAAAAGAGCGGCGGCGTTTTTACTTGACGCAATAATTTTAAGCATCATTTCGGTTGGCTTTGCTTATGTTTTCTCGGCATGTCTGAACTATGACGGTTACGGAAACGAACTTACGGCATGCTACGAAGAATACGAAAAAAATTACGGGATAGATTTCAATATATCGCAGAAGGAATACGATGAGCTGCCGGACGAAAAACGGTTGGCTTACGACGAAGCATTCAAAGCTTTGTCGGGGGACGAAAAAGTGCGCGGATTATATTCGGCATTAATTCAGTTTGCTCTGCTTATCACATCGTTAAGCATATTCTTATCGTCTGCGATCGTTGAATTTTTTATCCCGTTGTTTTTTGGAAACGGTCAGACGGTCGGGAAAAAGATCTTCGGACTTTGCGTAATCAAAAGCAACGGAGTTAAGGTCAAGCCGGTACAGATGTTCATTCGGGCTTTGCTGGGCAAATATACGATCGAAACAATGATACCGGTTCTGATTGTTATAATGATATACTTTAACAGCATAGGCATAGTCGGTCCGATTATAATTTTCGGTATAGCGGTATTGCAGCTGATAATCCTGGCTGTCACAGAAAATAATCTTCTGCTACACGATCTGCTTGCCGGAACCGTTGTGACGGACGCCGGAAGTCAGATGATTTTTAGGGATGAAGCGGAGATTTTGGAATATAAACTTAAAAGGCATTCGGAAGAAGCCGCTCACAGCAACTACTGATAAGAAAATAAAACATAAAGGAAACAAGTCTAATGAAAGTCGTTTTACAGAATGTTACAAAAATTTTCCCCAATAAAAAAGAAAAAAACAAAGAAGTCGTTGCGGTAAACAATTTCAACTTTACAATTCCTGACGGGAAGCTGATAGGGCTACTGGGACCGTCCGGCTGCGGAAAAAGCACGACGCTCTACATGATATGCGGACTTCAGAAACCGACGAGCGGAAGTATTTTTTTCGGCGACGACGAAGTTACCGACCTTCCTCCCGAAAACCGCGGAGTCGGACTTGTATTTCAGAATTACGCGCTCTATCCTCACATGACGGTTAAGCAGAACATAATGTTTCCGCTTCAGAATCTGAAGGGAGCCGACAAACCGGACAAGAATGAAATGCTTAAAAGAACCTTTGAAGCGGCGAAGCTTGTTCAGATCGAGGAACTGCTTGACAGAAAGCCGAGCGAGCTTTCGGGAGGACAGCAGCAGCGTGTTGCAATCGCGAGAGCGCTTGTAAAAATGCCGCGCGTGCTTTTGCTCGATGAACCGCTTTCAAATCTGGACGCGCGGCTGAGACTCAAAACAAGAGAGGAAATCAGGCGAATTCAGCGCGATACAGGTATAACCACTGTATTTGTGACGCACGATCAGGAGGAGGCAATGAGCATTTCCGATATGATCGTTGTTATGAAGCAGGGAATAATTCAGCAGATTGGCGCTCCGCAGGATGTATATGACGATCCGGTGAACCTTTTCGTTGCAAAATTTCTCGGAACGCCTCCGATCAATGTTTTTTCGGGACAGATTCGCAGCCAAAAGCTTTTTATAGGCGGCGACGAAGTCCTTGACGTAGGAAACATCGGCGACCGGGACGTTTATGTCGGAATACGTCCGGAAGGATTTATTCTCAAAGATGACGGACGGTTGTCATGCCGTCTCAGCAGCGTTGAAGTTATGGGCAGAGACGTCAGCGTTGTCTCCAAAAACGATGCTTCTCTCAATCCGACGATACGCTCCATAATCGACGCCGACAATAAAGTTAACGCAGCGGCTGAGTTTGTGCGCTATGATATAAAGCCGCATAAGCTTTTCATTTTTGATCGCGAAACCGAGGAAAGAATCGTTTTTGAGGTAAAAGAAAATGATTGAGACAAAACATCGGTGGAAGGCGTGGTTGTATCTTTCTCCTGCGATTATTCTGCTGCTGGTTTTTACGGTCTGGCCGATAATAAATACTGTAAGAATGGCGTTTCTTGAGGATTATAAGGCGCTGGAAGCTGTCGGAGGGCGGGTATTTGAATTCGGTCTCGGCAATTTCAGAAAAGTGCTTTCCTATCAGCGATTTTTAAATTGTCTGACTAATACCGTGCTGCTATGCGTGCTGACCGTTCCGATATCGTCGATGCTCGCGCTGCTTATTGCGGTGTGTCTGAATTCGATTAAGCCTTTGCAAAAGCTGCTTCAGACGATATTCTTTCTTCCGTATGTAACAAACTCGATTGCCATAGGCATGGTTTTTGCCGCTATGTTCAATATTGTCGGCAACAACCTCGGAAATGAGAATGAAATTATTGTTACAGCCGGAATAATCAATAACATTATCGAGTTTTTCGGAGGCAGTCCCGTAAACTGGATCAATGCGGGATCTTCATATGCCGCGAATATAACCGTGATGGTTATATATATAGTTTGGAATGCGCTTCCGTTCAAGATCCTGATTCTGCTGGGCGGCCTGCAAAGCATAAACAAGCAGTATTATGACGCTGCGCGCGTTGACGGTACGTCACGCAGACGTATTTTTACGCGTATAACGGTTCCGTTGCTTTCACCCATGCTTGCATATGTTGTTATCACGGGCTTTATCGGCGGATTTAAAGAGTATACGAGCATTGTCGGTATATTCGGAGAAAACATGGGGCCGGTTGGAGACAACGGAAGGCTAAATACCATGGTCGGATTTATTTACGACGCGCTTTCCGGAAACAATCAGGGCAGGGCAAGCGCAGCCGCGTTGATTCTTTTTGCAATAATTCTTGTTGTTACGCTGATAAATCTTTACGTAAGTAAAAAGCGTGTTCATTATTGAGAGGTGCGCACAATGACGACAAGTAATGTGAGAATGAATGAGGAAAACCTGCGCAAAGAATCGGTCAAGCAGAAAATTATAAAAATAATCGTTAAAATCATCGTATATCTTTTTCTGATTATTATGGCGCTGACCGTTCTTTTTCCGTTCTACTGGATGATCAATTCATCGCTGAAGTCTCTTGAGGAATATAGGATGAGCGTTCCGACGCTGTGGCCTAAGAAGATATTGTTTGAAAACTACGTTCAGGCATTTACAACCGCGAACCTGGGCAGGCTGTTTTTGAATACGGTCATTGTCGGATTGGTTTCAACCGTCTTATCGCTCGTTATAACCGTTCTTGCCGCGTTTGCGTTTGCGCGGCTTGAATTCAAGGGCAAAAACTTACTGTTTGCGGCGCTTCTTGCAACGATGATGATTCCCGGCGAGCTTTTTACGATCACAAATTACACAACGGTTAATTCATTCGGCTGGATGAATACGTATACGGTTCTGATTGTGCCGTTTCTTGTGAGCGTGTTTTACATATACCTGTTAAGACAGAATTTTCTACAGATACCCAACGAGCTGTATCTTGCCGCAAAGGTGGACGGAACCGGAGACCTTAAATATTTATGGAAGGTAATGATCCCGTTGTCTCTTCCGACGCTTATTTCAATTACAATTCTTAAGATGATGGGGGCTTGGAACTCGTATATCTGGCCGCGTCTCGTTGCAAATGACGAAGCGCATCGCCTGATTACGAACGGACTCCGCAACGCTTTCACTGATACAACGGGAGATGTTAATTATCCGGTACAGATGGCGGCAGTCGCGCTGGTTTCGATTCCGCTGTTTTTGGTGTTTGTTTTTCTACGGAAATACATTATGAAAGGCGTAAGCAGAAGCGGTATTAAAGGCTGAGTTTATAATAAAGCCTGAAAATAAAAATAATTTTCAGAAAGGAAAGAATTATGAAGAAAATCGCAGCATTTATTCTTGCTCTGATAATGATAATGACGTGTTTAATGGCTGTATCATGCGGAAGCAGGAAAGCAATTCCGAATTTTGAGGTTCCCGAATCCGGCTATGATGGTAGCGAAGTTACTATCAAGTTTTACCACACCATGGGAAGCAATCTCAAAGAGGTTCTTGACAGTTACATAGCCGAATTTAATACGCTTTATCCGAACATTCACGTTGTCAGCGAATCCATCGGATCGTATGATGATGTGAGAAATCAGATCAGCACGGAGCTGACAATTCCGACGTCGCCGAACATTGCGTACTGTTACCCGGATCATGTTGCGCTTTATAACCTGGCAGGAGCGGTTGCAACTTTAGACACTCTGATAGACAGTGAGATTGAAGTCAAGCGCGCGGACGGATCAACCGAAATGCTGGGCTTGACCGACGAGCAGAAAAATGACTTTATCTCAGGCTATTACAACGAAGGCAGACAGTTCGGAGACGGACTGATGTATATGATGCCTTTTTCAAAATCAACCGAGGTTTTATACTATAACAAGACATTTTTTGACGAGCACGGACTTGTTCCTCCGACAACCTGGACAGAACTTGAAGAGCTGTGCGCAAAGATAAAGGAAATTGACGAAAACTGTATTCCTCTCGGATATGACAGCGAGGGAAACTGGTTTATAACAATGTGTCAGCAGTATGATTCGCCGTATACCAGTGCGACCGGCGAGAACTACCTTTTTGACAACGAAACAAACAGAGCGTTTATAAAGACATTCAGAGAGTGGTACAAAAAGGGCTATATAACGACTCAGTCGATATACGGAACATATACGTCGGGTCTTTTCAAATCCGAAACCGGAGTCAAAAGCTATATGTCCATAGGCTCGTCCGCCGGAGCAACTCATCAGCGTCCTGATGCGCTCTCAGACGGAAGTTATCCGTTTGAAGTCGGAATAACGACAATTCCGCAGGTAAATCCTGAAAACAAGAAGGTCATTTCGCAGGGACCGAGCGTATGCATTTTTAAGAAAGATAATCCGCAGGAAGTTGTTGCGTCCTGGCTGTTTGTAAAATATCTGACCACAAGCGTTGAATTCCAGGCCGAATTTTCAATGGCGTCCGGATATGTACCGGTTTTGAAATCGGTTTCGTCCAATCCGCTTTATGCCGATTTTATTGAAAAAGCCGACGGAGGCAAATACATTTCCGCACTTAGCGCAAAGGTATGCCTTGAACAGGAAGAAGCGTACTATACGTCTCCGGCGTTTAGAGGATCTTCGGTTGCGCGTGACCAGGTTGGCGCACTGCTTGCAAAATGTCTGACCGCGGACGACGGCGGCGACGTTGACAAAATGATTCAGAAAGCGTTTAAAGACGCAATAGAAGAGTGCAGGTATAACGGTCAGTAAAGTAATGTGTAAAAATAAAAAAAATACGGGATATGTATTTCGGCTTTTAGCGTTTCTCTGCTTAATTTTTGTTATTCTATCCTCCTGCGGCAGGCGAACGGCAGATGAAGAAGTAACAACGTCAGACGGTATTATTGAAATTACCGTAAAGGATTATGCTTCTGAAGTGAAGCTCGACATGAGCTCCTCTTCACTTAAGCAGAAAGTAACGGTAAAAACGTACATCGACGGAGACACAACGCATTTTTACGTACCTGAAGACGTCGATAAAACCGGGATTCTGAAGGCGCGCTATCTTGCGGTAAATACCCCCGAATCAACCGGAAAAATTGAGGAATACGGAAAAAAAGCGTCAGAGTTTACAAAAGAGAAGCTGATGTCCGCAGCTTCGATAATCATTGAATCGGATAACGATGCATGGAATGCTGATTCCACCGGTTCACGGTACCTTGTTTGGGTGTGGTACAGAACAAACGAGGATGAGGAATACCGTAATCTGAATATTGAACTTCTTCAGAATGGTCTTGCCGCCGCCTCGTCTTCCGCAAACAATAAATACGGCGAGTTTTGTGTTTCCGCAATATCGCAGGCTAAGAATCTGAAGCTGAATATTTATTCGGGCGAGCGCGATCCGGATTTCTATTACGGAGATGCGGTCGAGTTATCGCTTAAAGAGCTGAGAGTCAATATTGAAAGCTACAACGGCATCAAGGTTGCGTTTGAGGGAACCGTCACGATGAACAGCGACAACAGCGTTTTTGTCGAGGACTATGACTTTGAGACGGGGTTATACTACGGAATTTCGGTCTACTACGGTTATTCTCTCACCGGAGAGGGACTGGATATTTTGTCTGTCGGCAACCGGTCGCGCATTGTGGGAACGGTTCAGTATTACGAAGCCGGTGGAACGTATCAGATCTCGGGAGTTTCATACCGTGTGATGAGGCCGGACGACCCGAACAATCTTAAAAAGCTCGGCGAAGGAAATGAGCCTGCTTTTGTTAAAACCGATGCGTCGGTTTTGTATGAGGGAAAGGTTGAAGTCGAATCGAATGGCGAAATAACCGTACGCGACTATGCCGGACTTGTACTTGGAACGTCGGTTTACATGTCTGATCTCGACGTAATCAGCATATATACGACGCAAAACGAAGAAAGCTCGTCATACGGTGCGATGACTTTTGTCTGCGATTCAAACGGAGTGCCGGTTAAAATAAGGACAGCCGTACTTCTTGACGAGAATAAAAATGTTATCAAAAGCGAAGCGTATACCGGAAAAAATATAGACGTCAGAGGAATTGTGGACTATTATAACGGCGAATACCAGATCAAAGTTTTTTCTTCAAAGGATATTATTGTCAATAATTAAAAAAATAAAAAATATTTAATTCAGGAGAAATTATGAAAAGACTGATAACATGCGTTCTTATTGCAGCTCTATGTTTGACATGCTTTGCGGCGTGCAATAACAACGAATCAAACGGACTTACACGCGCAAGAGATTATCTTTTTTCAATGTACAAAGACGCAGCAGAAATTACGGCGTCAGATTTCCAGAGAGTAAACAAAGTAACGATTGACGGAACGGTTTATGATATTGAATGGACGGCCGAAATTACCTCGGGACCTGAGGACGGCGTTAAAATTGTCAATGAAGAAAACACCGTTACGGTAGACGTTAACGAGAAGACCTCTGAGGAGATTGTATATACGCTTAAGGCGTCGGTTAAGGACGCTTCCGGAAAAACCGAGGAGCTTAAGTTCAATCATAAGGTTCCGGTATTCAAGGAATCGAGCTGGGCGGCGTATGCGGAGGCATCCGACGGCGACAGCGTCGTAGTTAAAGGCGTGGTTACCGGAATTATTGCAAAATCCAAAGGCAACTCATCCAACTGCCTTTATATGCAGGACAGCGACGGCGGATACTATGTATACAACCTTGCCGAAGATCCTGTTTCCGACCTGAATATCGAAGCCGGCATGACTGTCCGCGTGACAGGAAAGAGAACGACTTACAACGGCACATATGAAATCGAGGAAGGCTCTGTTGAGATTCTTGATACAAACAAAACCGAAATTGAAGCGGTGGATTATACAGAAAAATTTACAAGCGCAGAAAGCCTCAAAGACAGCGCGCTTGTTTCAAAACAGGCTTTGCTTGTAACTGTAAAGGGCGTTGAGGTTACCGATTCGGACGTTTCGAAAGGTTATTACAAATTCAAGCTCGGAGAGTTTGAGTCTTATGTAAGGATTTCTTCATCCGTCTGCCCGCTCACAAAAGACGAACAGTCAGCGCTTAAAGAAGGTCACGCGGAACATCTGGGTTGGACTGCGGATGTAACCGGTGTTATATGCGTATATGACGGCGCGTTCTATTTGACGCCTGTTTCTGCCGAAGCATTTAAATATAACAGTCTTCCTTCAAAAGACGACGCAGAAATGGTTGCCTTTGAAAAGGAAAATCTGAAGCTTCCCGAAAAAATAACCGAAGATACCGTTATAGATCTAAATACAACCGGACAAGGATATGAATCGGTTTCCGTCTCGTGGACTTCCGACAATGACTGTGCGGTAATCGACGGCAGCAAGCTTAAGATAACTCTTCCGGATAATGAGACAGTTGTAAAGATTACAGCAGTGCTCACAAGCGGTTCGGCTTCTGAAACGGTTGTGTTTGAGATAAACGTGGATTCAGCGCCAAAGGAAACCTATACGACAAAAATTGAGAGCGATCCGTCTGCCGGAAAAGCATATAAGTTCGTTCTTGATCAGAAAAACGCCGGAAAGATTTACTATTTCACAGGTGAAATGGACGGAAATTATCTTGCAACCTCCGACAGAGCAGACAAAGCGGTCGACGTCTTTGTTGAAGAGACTGATGGCGGAATTTATCTGTACTTCATGAACGGAGATACTAAAACCTATATAGAAATATATGAATACCAGGAAAACAAGGGCGGCGTCAAGCTGACGTCGGATACACCCGCGTCTGTAATGGTATGGAACGCCGACTCGAAAACATATACTTCAAAGATCGGCGAAAACACATACTATCTCGGAACATATAAAACATACACAACCTTCAGTGTAAGCAATGTAAGCTATATATCCGATGACAATGCGGCTAATGTAGACGTATCTCAGTTCCCCGGCAGACTTGCAACGGTTTCTGCCGAAACAGCCGGAGAATAATGTCCTGATTCTTTAAAAAAGATAAATAAAATCGCGCCCGGCAGTCCGAAACTGCCGGGCGCGATTTATTTTCTTTGGTGTCTTTCGTCAAAGAGATGCACGTCTTTTGCATACTTGTTTTTCTTTACTCTGCTAAACGATTTATGATAAAACAAAATAAAAAAACCTCTCTTGGCTTTGCAAAGAGTCAAGGGAGGTTTTTTTGCATATGCGGTGCAAAAGTAATGCGTTTTCTGCTGATTTTATTTTAAATCAAAATATCGGAACTACCGCTTTATCAAATGTTTCGTTTATGTAGTTGCGGACAGCTTCGCTCTGAAGTGCTTCGACAAGCGCTTTAATCTTCGGAAGGTTTTCGTTGCCCTCTTTTACAACAAGGATGTTGGCAAAGGTCTGAGCTGCTTCAGAATCTGCGGATTCGGCAGCAAGCGCCTCAGAAACTTTGAGTCCGGCGCCTATGGCATAGTTTCCGTTGATGACTGCGATGGCAACTTCATCAAGAACTGTCGGAAGCAAAGCGGCTTCCATTTCACGGATGTCAAGGTTAAGAGGATTTTCAATGATGTCACTCTTGGCAGCCTTGAGACCGACTCCGTCCTTGAGCTTTATAAGGCCCTGAGCGGCAAGCAGCTGGAGTGCGCGCGCTTCATTGGAAGGATCGTTGGTTACAGCTACAATAGAGCCTTCTGTGAGGTCGGAAAGGGAAGAAACTGTTCCGGCATAGATTGCGTAAGGTTCATAGTGAATCTTTGCAACGGAAACGAGGTGAGTATTGTTTGACTCATTAAAGCTGTCAAGGTAAGGCTGATGCTGGAAGTAGTTTGCGTCAACGTCTCCGCTTTCGGTTGCGTTGTTGGGAGTGACATAGTCTGTCATTTCTCTGATTTCAAGAGTGTATCCCTGTTTTTCAAGCTCTTCTTTGCAGATTTTCAAAATATCCGCATGAGGAGTAACGCTTGCCGCAACTACAATCTTTTTGTCGTTGTTTCCGGAGCATCCGGCAAAGCAGCAGAATATGAACAGAAATGCGATGGCGAGTGAAAGAATTTTTTTCATGGTTTTTTCTCCTTTTTATAAATTTATTTAATTTAATTAATTTACTTTTTGCGTATACGCTTGTCGCAGGCCTTTGCGATGAAGCTCAGCGTTTCCTGCATGATCTGAACAATAATTATAAGAAGCAGGGAAGCCACATACATGATATCCGGCGTAAACCGGTACAGACCGTATTGTATTGCAAGCTGACCGAGACCGCCGCCTGCTATGAGGCATGTCATCGGTGTGTAACCGAGTATCGTTGTTATCGCGATTGCCGCGCCGACTATCAGCGAGGGCTTTGCTTCGGGTATAAGTACCTTTGAAATTATTTGCAGGTTGTTAGATCCCATAGACTGCGCCGCTTCAATTACACCGCGGTCAACTTCTTTTAATGAAGATTCAACCATTCTCGCAACAAACGGAGCCGCGGCGATTACTAAGTGAAAAATAAATGTGTTGTCGCCGATCTTTGTTCCGATTATAATCTTTGCAAGCGGCTGAGTCATTACAAGAAGTATCATAAACGGGACGGAACGCAGGATGTTTACGATAAAGCCTGTTATCGTATTAACCGTTTTGTTTGGGAATATTCCGTCTGACGAAGTACCGTATAAGAGTACTCCCATGGGCAGACCGATTATGTACGCCAAAAGCGTGCTGATTATTGTAATCTTTAGCGTAATGAATATATTTTCGGCATAGACCGCAAGCATTCCGTTGCCGAAAGCACTGTTAAGAAATTCGCTCATTGCTGTCTACCTCCTCGAAATGTATATTACGCGAATCGAGATATTTTTTGATTCTGACGATTGCGTTTTCGTCGTCCGGAAGCTGTAAAAGCATTTGACCGTATGCCTTGCCGCCTATATTTTTTGTGTCGGCGCCGAGAATATTTACTGCGGTCCGGCATTCAAGCGACAGGTTCGAAATGACCGGTTCAAATGAGGATTGACCGTCAAAAACGATGCGTATAACGGTTTTTCCGGATACTTCCGTGACGGCGGAGCTTTTCGGAAGGATAAGTTCTTTTGCAATGTCCGACTGCGGGGCAACAAAAATATCTTTAACCAAACCGGTCTCGGCAACTGAGCCTCCGTCGAGCACCGCGACTTTGTTGCATATCTGTTCAACTACCTTCATTTCGTGAGTGATTACGACAATGGTTACTCCCATTGACTCGTTAATGCTTTTCAGAAGAGAAAGGATTGACGAAGTGGTGTTTGGATCAAGCGCGCTCGTCGCTTCATCACACAGCAGCACCTCAGGATCGGTTGCCAGCGCTCGTGCAATCGCCACACGCTGTTTTTGTCCTCCCGAGAGCTGCGCGGGATAATTGAACATTCGGTCCGAAAGTCCTACAATTTCAAGCAGTTTTTTTGCTTTTTCGAGAGATTCCTTTTTTGAAACTCCCGCAATTTCAAGCGGATAGCAAACGTTTTTAAGTGCGTTACGCTGAGCGAGAAGATTGAAATTCTGAAATATCATCGAGATGGATCTTCTGGTTTGGAGCAGTTCGTTCTTTTTTAGTGAACTGAGATCGACTCCCTTGAAGAGTACTTTGCCGGATGTGGGAATCTCAAGATAATTCATTATTCTTACAAGTGTGGACTTGCCTGCTCCGGAAAGTCCGATTATGCCGAATATATCTCCCGTTTCGATTTTAAGCGAAACGTCTTTTACAGCTTCAACTTCGGCTTTTTCGGTGCGGAATGATTTTGAGACATGCTGTAATTCAATCAAAATGGTTACTCCTTTCGGACAATCATTGCTGGATACAAAAACAGTCCGGGAAAACATAAGGTATCCCGGACAACTATTTATACAAGCTTAGGCTATGCTTTAAAAAGAAGCGGAGGCAAAGCCAAAAAACCCGTACATACGTGTCCGGGCAGAAAACATTCGACCGCAACGGAAATTACTTCTGAGAAGATTTTCAAAAAAGAATCTCACCGGACTGCCTCCCTTAAAACATTTTTTAAAGTATATCACTATAATCCCGTTTTGTCAAGCAAAAAAAGATAAATTATGAATAAAATCTAAAAAATCGGCAAAAAAGCAACTCCGGCGCAATAAAAAATCAAATAAAATACATAATGCTGACGGTTTGGCTCAAATTATCGCCTTAACCGCCAGCATATGTCTTTGTTTTATAAATCAGTTCATTTCGGAGTAATAGTACTTATATCCGTCGAGAATGAAGTATTTTTCTCCGTCGGTATCTTCAATTATGCTGTAGTCGAATGTTGTTTCACTATTGTTGCGCGCGATGAATGTTATTTTAAGAGTTGTATCATCCATCTCATAAAGAATGTGTTCGTATATGTAAGTCGTTCCGTCGGAAGATGTCTCAAAAGCAAGATAACTGTTTTCGGAATATATAGACCAGTATGTTGTCCCGTCGTATTCGCTCGTTTCAACATTGTATTCAACGGATTCATCCCAATTTAAAAATGCTTTTTCGCCTTCGATTATGATGTTATAATTAAGTTCTTCGGAAACATTGATTATAATTTCATAGTTAATACCGTCGCCGCCGAATTTGACGGACGATGTGTAAGGAACCGTCCAGGTTGCGGTATTGTTGTTGTAGAATGTGACTGCCTCATATTCGTTATAAATCTGGAAAATTGCTTCAACGTCGTCGTAGTCTTCATTATTGCCGCCCATGAATTGTGAGACGATTCCGAGAAGCGCAGGATTGTTCTGAAGGGTGGTGAGCGATTCGCTTACGAAGCTCTGGAAATTATCCGGCTCAGATCCGTTCATAAGTTCAACAATGTCAAACCCGTTTGTTTTATCGTATGTACCGGGCGCTTGCGCTTCAACTTTTGTAAAAGCTGATTTACAGGAGATATCTACCGTTGTTCCAAGTATGGTTGTGTTAATTGAAAATTCAAATTCGGCTTTGCTGTTGTCCACCGTATATTTTACGCTGTAAGGAACTGTAATCGCAGAACCGTTGTCTGTTAAAGTGACCGAGCAATTCAAATCTCCGGATTTTTCTGCGGCTTTTCCTTTAAATTCAATCTTTATGTCTTTGTTTTCGTCTTCGACAACAGCTTTAAGTGCAAATATACCCTCAATGTTTTCGCCGTTCGCAGTTATATTCAGGCTTGCGTCAACGATTTTTTCATCATTTTTGAATATGCCGAACAGGAAGGAGATATTGTTTTTGTCTGAAAGTGTGAGCGAAGCTTCGAGCTTGCACGGCTGTCCGTCATCATTGCTTCCTTCAAACAGAGCGGAGGCGAGAACCGGTTCGTTTTTGTCATATTTAACCGAAATTGTTCCGGCAATTTCATTGTTTTCATTGAATTGAAGCTCCTCGCCGTCTGCGAAGCTTTGGAAGACTTTTTCGATTTTTTCAAAAATATCTTTGAGGTCGTCTTTATTCAGACTCAGAGAAACGACGGTGTATGTCTTGCCGTTTTCTTCAAGCGTGGATTCGCTTATACGTTCCTCTGTGAGATATTTTGTCTTGATTTCATTTAATACGGATTGAATATCGTTTATTAACTTGTTTGCGTCGGGTATTGCAGCGCCGCTTTCGTTTAACGTTGAAGCGAGATCCGTCATATTTGCATAAGCAAATACGCTGCTGAATTCGGGCAGCGAAATGAAAATATCGCCGTTTTCGGCTGTTTCGCCTTTGAGTTCAACTTCTTCGCCCGCAATTTGGAGTGTTACGTTGAATGCAGCGGTTTTGTCGCCGGTTGCAATGCAGCCGATATTGAGCTTTGTGCCGTTGATAAGCTCGCTTATGTCGGAGCCGAGCATTTCGCTGCTTTCAAATTTATTGATGCTGATTGTGTAATCCGCCTTGTTGTATTCAGCTGCCGAAGCGGATGTGTTTGAAATAAACATTTCCGAGGCTTTATTAAATCCGGACGTAAACTTTTCAAGCGGCGTCATTTCTTTTTTTCCGCAGGAAGAAAAGCTGAAAGCTGCAGTGAATATCATGACCGCAGTCAGTATAATTAGTAAAGCTCTTTTCATACGTGAAAGTTCCTTTCAAAATAATGCTTTGATAATTAACAAGAGAATTATAACATATAAATAAATCTGTGTCAAGTCAAAGCGCAAACAGTCATTAATTTCCGACAAACGATTGACGAATTTTCGTTTATGTGTTATCATGTTATTATATTATTGTTGTGTTTTTGTGTGGCGGAACAAAAGCGGGATGCCGGACGTCAAATAAGCATTAAAAACGTTTTTTAAAAGGGGCAGTGTTATGATAAACAAGGAGACCGCACGAAAAATCGGCAAATATCTGTGCCGCGTTCTGATTGTCATACTTATTACGATTGCTATGACTGCAGCCACACTGTACGGCGTGCTGTTTGTGCTTACAAAGGGACCGTCGCCGACAGCAAGCAAGCTGTTTGTAAAAACCGTCAAGGAAACCAGCGCCGGAGGGTTTCTTGCGGATATGTTTTTTACAAAAGCGGAAATTGACGAAATAATATCCGTAAAATCGTCTGAGATTGATGAGTCTGAGACTGTCGATCCGTCGCTTATCAGAATACCGGATAAGCCGGAAGATTCAAAACCGGACGATTCGTCCGGAAAAACAGACAATCAAACGGATGTGCCGGACACGGATGAACATGAAACGTCTGTTCCGATTCAGGATGATCCGGATGACGGAATTGAGATAATTGATATTATCGGCGGCGCGTACAAGGGCAAAATGCTAATTGTAAAGGATCCGAAACGTGTGTTCATCGGCATTCCTCCGGAAGGTTACGGCGAAAACAAATGGGGTCTCACCGTAAAGAAAATGGTTAATTACTACGGTGCGGTTGCCGGAACGAACGCCGGCGGTTTCTTTGACCCCGATGGAAAGGGGACCGGAGGCATCCCGGAGGGATATGTTATCTACGAAGGAGAGCTTGTTTGGGGAGCCCGCAATATTGCGTACAGCATAGTTGGTTTTGACGATAACGGTTTGCTTCACGTCGGCAGGATGACTGCCGAAAGAGCGCTTGCGCTTGGTATGAAATATGCGGTTTGCTTTGGTCCTTCGCTGATAATTAACGGAGTGCCGTGCAATGAAAACTATGATCTCGGAGGAGGAGTGAATCCGAGAACGGTGGTTGGCCAGAGAGAGGATGGCGCGGTTCTTATTCTTGTGATAAACGGCAGGCAGATTGACAGTATCGGTGCATCATATGACGATCTGATTGATATTATGCTTGAACACGGAGCGGTTAATGCCGGAAATCTCGACGGCGGTTCTTCTTCAATACTTATGTATGAAGGCGAATATCAGACGAAAAGCGCGTATCTGTTCGGGGAAAGAATTGTTCCGAACGCAATTTTGGTGAAATGAAATGAATGAAAAGAAAATTCCAAAGAAAATTTCAGGTTTTACAAAAGGCCTTTTGATATACATTGCGGCTTTTGCCGTTTTAATTCTGATTGGCCTGCTGATATTCAATGATTTTCTGTCTGTATACGAAAGGTCGCGCCCGGACAACGAAGCCCTTGACTATATAAACGAAATCGGTGGGGAAGGCGTCAAAAATATCATGCTGCCGGCATATCCCAAAAGAGTTTCTGAGCTTGAGGATGCGGAAAGAGTTTATGACGAAGTTATAGCGCCGTTTCTTCTCAGCGGGAATTTGTCTGTCAGAAAGCTTGCCGGCAAATACAGTGAAAACAACCCGGTTTATGCTGTTGTCAATGAAGACGGAAAAAAACTGTTCAGTATTTCACTTGAAAAATCCGCAGAAAAGGACAAATACGGTTTTCCGAAATGGAGCGTCGTTTCTGCACAGCCTTTTGAAGGCATTGATCTGCCGGAACCATTCGATTACAGTATAACCGCACCGGCTGACGCAGTTGTAAGCGTGAACGGAGTTGAACTCAGCGACGGTTATATTTTGTCTGACATGACCGGTTACCGCAAAATTTCGGAATATGAAAAGGGAACCGACAGCGAAGTTTTTTGCAGCGTTTATAAAGTATCCGGGCTTTATTTTGCTCCGGATGCCGAAGCCGTTTACAATGGCGAGAAGCTTTCATGCGCGACGGAAGAAAATACATATTTTTTTGATTATCCCGAGTCTGCCGTTAAAAGCGTGACCGTGACGGTTCCTGCGGACGCTGAACTCAGCTTGAACGGAAAGAAAGTCGGCGCGGATGATGAGTTTACAAAAGCGGAGGTTGAAGACATAACCGTTTTTGAATCGGCGGAAAATGTCTATATGAAGGTTTACAGATTCAGCGGTCTGTTTTCCGAACCGAAAATAACCGTCAGCCGCAAAGGAATATTGCTTGAAGGACAAAACGGTTTTTATTCGGTTCCCGAGGACGAGAAATATTCTCCGGAAATAACCGTCCCGGAAGGTGCAGTCGTAAAAATTAACGGAGTTGTGCTTGACGAAAAGTATATAAGCGGCGAAGGAACCGAATATCGGCTGCTTGAAAAGCTCGGCAAGTTTTTCAGCAATCCTCCAACGCTTGATATGTATTGTGTAAGCGGACTGTACAATGAACCGCAGGTTGAAGCATCTTTGAACGGAAAGCCGCTCAGGTTGATTGAAAGAAAAAACGATGAGCAGAAGAATTCGTATGAATTTGTAATTGACAGCGACGACAACCGCAAAGACGAGATAAAGGAACGCGCGGAGTCCTTCCTTGAAAGCTATGTGTATTTCTCCGCTATGGGAAATTCAAATATACAAGAAAATCATAAACGCGTGATGTCGTATATGCTGGCTCAGACGCCGTCGTATAGTATTATGAATCAGGCATATTACAGCATAATCTGGAATAAGCGCTACGACAGAATAAAATATAATTCCGTAGAGACCGATAATTTTATTTATTATACGGACAACTGCATATCATGCGACATATCATTTGACGTATCCCTTTCCCGCATTGGCTCGGAATATAATTACAAAGACGTTTTTACGCTTGTATTCATCAAATACGGCGGGGAATGGATGGTTGGAAATATTGTTTTTTACGGTGGATATTGACATTTAGGAGATGATTAAATGCTGTTTGGCAAGCATATTAACCGATATTATTTAAAATACATGCCTGTTTTGCTTCTGGGACTTGCTTCGCTGATACTTGTCGACTACGTACAGCTGTTGATACCGGAAATATACAAAATGGTGATTAACGGCATGAATACCGGGTTTGTTGAGCACAACGGTGCTGTCACGCCTTTTGATTTGGATTTTTTGCTTGACAAAATATGCCTTCCTATGATATTAATAATATTATCTCTGGTTGCCGGGCGTTTTTTATGGCGAATGTGTTTTTTCGGGTCCGCCGTCAAAATCGAAGCAGACATTCGCGACCGGATGTTTGACCGGTGCAAGGAGCTTTCTCAACAATATTATCAGGTAAATAAGGTCGGAAATCTAATGTCTTTGTTTACAAATGATCTTGAAACGATCGAAGAAAGCTTTAGTTCAGGAATAATGATGTTTTTTGACGCGCTGTTTCTCGGAGCGCTTGCGATCGGTAAAATGTTCAGGATGAACATTTGGCTTACGCTTTTGACGCTTATACCGGCTTCGCTTTTAATGATTATGAGCCTGATTATCGGAAAAGCCATGGAGCTGAAATGGGACAAAAGGCAGGAAGCTTTTTCATCTCTTTCTGATTTTTCCCAGGAAAGCTTCTCGGGTATTGCAGTTATCAAGGCATTTGTGAAGGAATCAAAGGAACTTATTGCGTTTCGCGGCCTGAACAGTGAAAATGAAAAAGCAAATCTCGCGTATGTAAAGATATCCACGCTTTTCAAAATTATGCTGACGCTTTTTGTTGAATCCATTGTCGGTATTATTCTCGGTTACGGAGGTTACCTCGTTCACGAAAAGGTGTTCAACGCGGGCGAGCTTATCGAGTTTATCGGATATTTCAACGCGATCGTTTGGCCTGTAATGGCGGTAAGCGAACTGATTGAGATGACGTCGAGAGGAAAAGCGTCGCTTCATCGCATAAGCGAGCTGCTTGATGCCAAACAGGATGTTCGGGACGCAGACGATGTTAAAGAACCTGCGGAGATCAAGGGCGGAATCGAGTTCAGAAATCTGACCTTCAGATATCCGGACAGCGAAAATGATGTTCTGAAAAATGTTTCGTTTACTATAAACGCAGGCGAAAATGTCGGTATTGTCGGTAAAACCGGTGCGGGCAAGACAACGATTGTTGACCTGATGCTTCGAACCTATAATGTGCCGGACGGGACGGTATTTTTTGACGGAAACGACGTTAACAGCATACCCATTCATACGGTCAGAAATGCGGCTGCGTATGTGCCTCAGGATAATTTCCTTTTCAGCGATACGATTGAAAACAATATATCTTTCATGCCGGAGGGAGCAACGCACGAACAGGTTGAAACCGCCGCAGTCAATGCAGACATTCATGACAACATTGTTTCATTTACTGACGGCTACAAAACAGTGCTCGGAGAACGAGGAGTGACCGTTTCCGGCGGTCAGAAGCAAAGAATTGCGATCGCTCGTGCTCTTGTCAAGGATTCGGCAATACTTATTCTTGATGACAGCGTGTCCGCAGTTGATACTGCGACTGAAAAAAATATTCTTTCGAATCTGAAAAAACTGCGCGCCGGCAGAACTACAATTCTGATTGCCCACCGCATAACAACTATTGAAAATATGGATAAAATTATATTCATTGACGACGGAAAAGTTAAAGCGGTCGGAAGCCACGGAGAGCTTTATGAATCCTGCGGCGAATACCGGAATATGGTCGATCTGCAGAAGCTTGAGGATGAGGAGGAAAAGGTTAATGCGTGAATTTTATCCTCTTCTTGTAATCGGCGCGGTTATAGGCGTTTTTTCGGTTTGTTTTATTACGGCTTATGCCTTGATGAAAAATAAAAAAGACGCCATTGGATTTGACCGCAACATGAAAGACGCCGAGATTGTTCGTCGGCTTATCGTTTATGCAAAGCCTTATTGGAAAGGCTTTGTCGGCGTTATATTGATAATGCTTGTATCGATTGCTTATGACATAATTTCTCCTCTTATTATCGGAATTATCGAAGAAACAGTCAAGACTGAATTTGAGCTTAGCTTATTGTATAAACTTCTTGCCGCTTACGTCGGTGTATTGATTGTTTCGCTGCTGTGTTCATATCTGCAGACGATGATTTTGCAGAAAATCGGACAGAGGATATTGTCAAGACTCCGTGAAGATGTGTTCAGCCATGCTGAACAGCTTTCACACGAACAGCTTACTGCCATACCGGTCGGTACTCTTGTAACCCGAGTTACCTATGACACCGAGCACATTTCACGAATGTTTTCGAGAATTTTCATAAACCTTTTTAAAAATTTTCTTATTATTCTCGGCGTCATTACCGCAATGCTGCTGATTAATTACGAGCTTGCGCTTATGGTTATGTGCTTTATCCCATTTATCTTCCTGTCTACGCTTATTTTCCGGAAATTTTCAAGAAGCGTTCACAGAAAAGTCAAAGACACAACCACTGCGATAAATATTTTCCTTTCCGAAAATCTGTCCGGAATGAAGGTTACGCAGATATTCAACTGCGAGGGAAAGAAGCTTAACGAATTCAGGGAAAGAAACCGGAAGCTATCCGAAGCAAGGCAAAAGCAGGTTTTTGTTTTCAGCGTGTTCCGTCCGGTTGTATATATGCTTTACATATCGTCCGTTATGTGTTTGTTCTATCTCGGAGGAAGGGGATATCTGGATAATACCAGTTTTCTCGGACAGACTCTGAACGCCGGCACGATAGTGATTTTCTATTCATACATATCGAAATTCTTCGATCCGGTTCAGAATATTGCAGAGCAGTTCAATATGCTCCAGTCGGCGTTTGCTTCGGCGGAAAAGATTTTTACTATTCTTGATATAAAACCGACGATAACAGATTCTCCGGACGCAGTTGAACTTGACAAAATTGAAGGAAATATCGAATTCCGTGACGTCTGGTTTGCGTATGTCCCGGAGAAATGGGTGCTCAAGGGCGTGTCCTTTAAAGTTAAGGCGGGAGACACAGTTGCGTTCGTAGGTGCAACCGGATCCGGAAAAACAACGATACTGTCTCTTATGTGCCGAAATTACGACATACAGAAGGGGCAGATTCTGATCGATGGGATCGATATAAAAAAAATAAAGATTTCATCGCTCAGACGGCATTTCGGGCAGATGCTTCAGGACGTATTTCTGTTTTCCGGAACAGTTCGGAGCAACATTCTGCTGAGACTTGACGGCGTAAGCGACGATGAGGTCATGGATGCCTGCCGATATGTTAACGCCGACAGCTTTATAAACAAGACAGATAAGGGCCTTGACGAAGAAGTCCGTGAACGCGGCAACAATTTTTCTGCCGGTCAGCGGCAGCTGCTTTCTTTTGCACGTACGATAATTCACAAGCCTTCGGTAATGATTCTTGATGAAGCCACAGCGAATATCGATACAGAGACCGAGCTGCTTATCCAGGATTCGCTTGAAAAAATGATGAATATCGGTACTATGCTTATTGTTGCGCACAGACTTTCAACTATACAGCACGCCGATAATATAATTCTGTTGTCTCAGGGAAAGATAATTGAGCAGGGAAATCATCAGGAGCTGCTCGCTCTGAGAGGAAAATACTATAATCTGTACAGTCTTCAGTATTCAAAGCAGAGCATTAAAATCGCTGCTGGTCAAAGTTAAAAATAAAGGTGGGACTGATTGTGATTAAACGAATTGAACATGAGTGTGGATTTTGCGTTGTCGGAGGCGGACTCGCAGGCATGTGTGCGGCGATTGCAGCGGCAAGATCGGGCGTAAAGACTGTTATAATTCAGGACAGACCTGTTTTCGGAGGAAACTGTTCGTCTGAAATACGTATGCATGTCAACGGTTCAAAGGGAGAAAACAACCGCGAAACCGGAATTGTCGAAGAAATTCTGCTTGAGTCTCTATACAAAAATCCCGATAAAATTTATGGCATTTGGGATGGTATTTTATTCGGAAAAATTCGGTGCGAGAAGAATATTGAGTATCTGCTGAATTGCTCGGTTTGCGACGCCGACGTTGACGGAGACACAATAAAAAGCGTGACCGGCTGGCAGACAACAACGCAGCAATGGCATACAGTTAAAGCGGATTATTTTGCGGACTGTTCGGGAGACAGTATACTTGCACCCTTGACAGGAGCAGAATACAGGATCGGAAGGGAAGCGGCGTCCGAATTCGGAGAAAAAACGTCTCAGGTTACTTCAGACAAACAGACGATGGGAATGAGCTGTCTTATACAGTGCCGCAAGACGGATAGAAAGTCGTCGTTTGTTCCGCCAGATTGGGTACATCGGCTGACAGAGGAAGAGATTGCGTTAAGAAAGCCGAACATGGAAGCAAGTTCAGAAAATTTCTGGTACTTAGAGCTTGGCGGAAATCGCGATTCGATTGGAGATACGGAAGAGGTACGCGACGAACTTGTTTCTCTTGCGTACGGTATGTTTGATTATATAAAAAACAGCGGAAATATTAAAGACGCGGAGTATTGGCAGCTTGATTTCCTGGGATTTCTTCCCGGCAAAAGAGAATCAAGGAGAATGGTCGGGGATCTGATTATGACTCAGACTCATATTCTTGAAGGCGGTCACTTCGACGATATTGTCGCATACGGAGGCTGGCCTCTCGACGACCATCATCCAGACGGATTCAGGCATGCCGGAAATCCTAACATTTGGGGAAAAACTCCAGCGCCATACGGTATACCGTACAGATGTATGTATTCGGTTAATATCAGAAATTTGTATTTTGCAGGCAGAAATATTTCAATGACACACGCGGCGATGAGCAGTGCGCGCGTCATGGCAACCTGCGGAGTAATCGGCGAGGCGGTCGGTACTGCTGCGGCAATCGCATTCAGAGATAAGCTGACGCCGAGAGAGGTTTACCGGTTCAGAATAGACGAGCTCAAACAGACCCTTATGGAAAACGGATGTTTTCTTCCTTTTAACAAAAGGAAAATCCGGGACGAAATTATGCAGGCGCCGCTTATTAAGGAGGACACAGAAAACATTAGAAACGGTATTGACCGTAATAACTGGACTTACGGTGAAGCTGAAACCGGAGTGACTTTTCAGCTTGGAGAGAATATCGGATACCGTTTTGAATCTCCGGTTCATATCTCAAATATTCATATTGCGTTTGATTCTGATTTAGACCGTAAGACGCTTGCCGGAGACGAGTATGAAAGAATATGCTCAATGCGTGCGAACATTTTCCCAGACTCTCCGACCGAATACGTCCCGAAAACGCTTGTCAAAGATTACATTGTTGAGGGCGTAGATAAGAACGGTAATTTAATTAACCTTTTCAGCGACGATTGTAATATAAGGCAATGCGTAAATATAAAAATTGACTCTGAATTATACGGGCTGATATTGAGGGTAAACTCAGTTTGGAATGAATCTGCCGAATTTGTTCACATATTCTCTTTTGATGCAAGGTAAAAGGTAATATCGTAAAAAACAACGCAGTGCGGATTTTTTCCGTACAGCGTTGTTTTTATTTATGATAATTTGTGGTTTTTAAAGCATTTCGTTTATTTCATTTTTTATTGTTTCAACATTTTCGTCGACATGAAGGGAGATATCGCGAATTTTTGTGCGCAATTCAAGCATAATTTTCTTAAACTCATCCGAAGATTCACCTGTACAGGAAGAAAAGCGTTCAAAATACTCGTCAAACAAGGCAAAGAGACTCCGCTGAGTACGTTCAAGCAGCAGACGCGACATTACCGACGCCTCAAGTTTTGTGGTTTCGGATTCTTCCGCTGCCCGGCAGACGATTTTATCAGCTTCATTCTGAGCCATCAGTAAAACTTTTCCGACTTTTGAAGAAATATCGGATTCGCTTGTCATTTCTGAAAGCTTTGTTTCAAGCCGATTAATTTCCTGCTTCAGACGATCGATTTCCTCGGTGTCCGGCTCCTTAACGGGCTGCTCAACCGTTTGATTATGTTTTTTCAGCAGTTCGTTTTCAATTCTTAAAAGATCGATTTCATGTTTCAGTCGCTTGGTTTCGGAATCAAAGCGAATGTTCATGTCCTCAATATATTTGTTTACGTCACTTTTGTTGTAGCCACTGCCGGCTTTTCTGAATATAATTGAACAGTCGTTTGAATTATTCATGGTTTAGCGTCTCCGTTTCGTTAGAATTTGCGAATATGCGAAAATCAGTTGTCAAAAACGCTGAATATCAAAACAGAATCAATAAGAACTCAAAAGTGCTTCTCCGGCTTCCGAAAGAGACGGAAGTATTACGTCCGGGCGAAGATTTTCGGGAAGTTCTGCTACGTCTTCCGCGGTGCTTTCACCCGTGAGGACAAGTATTGAATGAGCTCCGTTTCGTTTGCCGAATGCAATGTCTGTATAAAGCCTGTCGCCGAAAATGCAGATTTCATTTGCAGCGACTCCGTATTCCGCGCAGATAAGCTCCAAAGCGTCTGCGTACGGCTTTCCGAAATATCTTGGTACAGCTCCTGTGGAAGCGGTTATAAAAGCCGTAATTGCGCCGCTGTCGGGAATAAATCCGTTTTCCGTAGGACAATTCAGATCGGGATGAGTTGACAAAAATTCCGAGCCGTTTCGGATGAGATCGCAGGCTGTCATGAGTTTTTTATAAGTAAGCGTTGTGTCAAAGCTTGTAACGACAATTTCGGAACGGTCGTTAAGCTCTATACCGGAGTTACGAAACTGTTCCTCAAGCTCCGGCGTTCCCACAAGATATACCGGCCGGCCTGCGCGCTGTGATTGTAAAAATCGTATTGTGACGTCGCCTGATGTTAAAAGCTCATTGCGTTGCGGCTCAAATCCCATTTTGGACAATTTGTTTATGTATGTGTTGGGATTGCGCGACGCATTATTTGTAAAGAAAAGAATTTTTTTGCCACAGTCGCGAAGATTTTTTATGAAATTTACGGCGCTGGGAAAAACGCAGTCGCCGAGGTAGATTGTGCCGTCCATATCGAATATGAACAGCTTTGTCTCTTTAAACAAACCGGCGGCACGCTCAATCTGTGAGTTTAACGATTGGGATTTGCGTGCTTCTTGAATATCTCGCATTGTTCAGATACCTTTCAGAAAGCTTTTACGATGGCACGGTGTAATTCCGTATTTTTTGATCGCCGCATAGTGTTCCTTTGTTCCGTATCCTTTGTGACGTGCGAAGCCGTATTCGGGATAAAGCGCGTCAAGTTCATAGCATACACGGTCTCGCGATACTTTTGCAAGTATTGACGCGGCAGCAATCGACGGCGAAATTGCGTCGCCGTGTACGACGGTTACTGTTTCAAAGTCAAAGCCACGTGCGATATTCCCGTCAACGAACACAAGCGATGGAGATATGCTAAGCGAATTTACTGCACGCCGCATGGCAAGTTGGGCGGCATTGAGAATATTGAATTCTTCAATTTCTTCAACGGAGGCGGAGGCAATTGAATATGAGGACGCAACAGATACGATTTCGTCAAAAAGCTGCGTACGCTTCTTTTCAGAAAGCTTTTTTGAATCATTGAGGCCGTCAATTATTGTTCCGCGCTCCAGGATTACGGCTGCTGCATAAACCGGTCCGGCAAGCGGTCCTCTTCCTGCTTCGTCTGTCCCGCAAATTACAGAATAACCGAGCGAGGCGTATTTTTCTTCAAGCTCATAGGAGAGTTTCATGTTGCTGCATTTCATAGTTAAGGCGTTTCAAGTGATATTCTGCCGATAATTCCCCCGCGGAATTCATCGAGAAGCATAACGGCGGTGCGTTCGTAGCTGACTTCGCCTCCGCTTATAAGAAATCCGCGCTTTCTTCCGATAGTTTCAAATAATTCATAGTCCTGATAGTCGTCGTATTGCGACATTTCACCAAGCTTGTATCTTTCAGACAGATAATCCGGATATTTTTTTCTCAAACGTCCGCAGAGAAGAACCGCTATTGTTTCCGTGTCGAGTATCTGATCTCTGATAGCGCCGGTCATAGCCAGATTTTCTCCAACTCTCTTTTCATCAAACTTGGGCCAAAGCACACCCGGAGTATCGAGCAGTACAAGCCCGGACGAGGTGGTTACCCATTGTTTGTCGGTTGTGACGCCGGGACGGTCTTCAACCTTTGCCCGCTTGCCTCCGGCAAGCTTGTTGATGAAGGATGACTTTCCAACATTCGGAATGCCGCACACAAGCGCCTTGACCGTGCGTCCGCTCATTCCTCGGTCTTCATATTTTTGCAGCTTTTCGGATAGAATGGCGTTAACCGCCTTTGGAATGTCGGAAATGCCGGAATTTGTAATACAATCAGCAAATATACAGCTTTGACCGTGACTGCGGTAATAATCTCGCCATTTTGCGGATATTGCCGGATCTGCAAGTGACGATTTTGTCAGAATCGTAAGCACAGGCTTTTGTCCGACGATTTTTTTAAGCTCCGGATTTTTGGAACTGTAAGGAATTCTGGCGTCAAGAAGCTCAAGGACGATATCAACTTCCGGAAGCATTTCCTTAATCATACGGCGGGTTTTGGCCATATGACCGGGAAACCATTGTATATTCTGTGAAGGCATTTCAGTCTCCTGTATAATCAGTTAAAGAAGGTAAGCGGGTTTAAACGCATTATAACCTTGCCGATGATATATCTTGTATCGACCGCTCCGACCCTTGTGCTTCGGCTGTCGCTTGAGTTTACGCGGTTGTCTCCAAGGACGAAAAGACACCCTTCGGGAACCGTATAAGAATCGCCGTAAGCCCAGCCGGTCATCGGACGTTCAAGCTTGTTCAGATATGGCTCGTCGATTATTTCGCCGTTTACTTTTATGACCCATTCGTCAAAATCTATTTCAACCGTATCTCCCTCTGTTGCGATTATGCGTTTTACCAGGGGATTGTTGTTATTTACGCCGGGCTTTTGAAAAACGATGATATCTCCGCGCTTCGGTGTATAAAAAAGCTCGGAAATGATAAGCGGCTCGCCGTGGTGGAGGGTGTCAACCATTGACGATCCGTCAACGACAGCAATCCTGAGTATAAACGTAAACAAAGTGAATACGATTGTAATTGAAAGGACAAATACTTCAAGCCAGTCAAATAACTCAGATTGTATGCTCTTGGTATTGACGTCTGTTTGGGCTTCGTTATTCATAATATCAATTTCCTTTGCTTCCGATCATTTTTGACAATAAATCGTATCCATGCGGCAAATATTCGCCTGTGTCAGCAGCATTTTTTTCGGTGAAAGAGGGAATTCCTTTGTGTTTGTTTTCCGAATTCCAGATCATAAAAGGAACAGGGTCTATCGTGTGTGTTCTGCGGGATATTGGAGTCGGATGATCCGGAAGCGACATTATTGAGAATGGCTCGCCGCTTTTTGACAGATAGTCGTATACCGGCTTGAGTATTTTTTTGTCGATAAGTTCAATCGAAAGCACCTTGTTGTCAAGCTCGGCGCGATGACCGCATTCATCCGGCGCCTCAACATGAACGTAAACAAAGTCAAATCCATCCTCAAAGGCTTTTATAGCCGCATCGGCTTTGCCTTTATAGTTGGTTTTTACATTTCCGGTTGCGCCTTCAACGTCGATCGATTCCATGCCTGCGCAAAGACCGATTCCCTTTATAAGATCGACCGCTGAAATGACAGCGCCCTTAAGTCCCCATTTTTTGCAGAAATCCGGAAGCGCGGGCTTTGCACCCGGACTCCAGAGCCAGATGGAATTGGCAGGCCTGAGTCCTCTGCTTCTGCGGCTTACATTAACGGGGTGATCCTTCAGGATAAGTTCGCTTTCGCGGTACAATGACGCATAAGGCTCCGGCGGAAGGTATTCGCGAATACACTTTCCAAGTATGTCGTGAGGACGTGCAAAATCACCGTAAGCAGGCGGATTTTTCCATATCAGACAGTGACGGTAGCTTATTCCCGGGTAAAATTTGCGCGAGCCGTTCCCGAGAATTTTATCAACAGAGGCAATTAACTCTGCGGCTTCCTCGGTCGTTATTTCGTCTGCACTGTGATCTATCATTGTGCGGCCGTCATAATCTCCGTCATCGGAAACTGTGACTACGTTGCATCTGAAGGCAATCTCATCCGGCTTCATATCGATGCCCATGGATACAGCCTCAAGCGGTGAACGGCCTTTTGAATAAATTTTTGGATCGTATGAAAGAATAGCAAGGTTTGCCGTGTCGCTTTCCGGAACCATACCCTGGGGAACATTTGAAACGGTGCCGCAGTACGCTTCTTTTGAGAGCATATCGAGGCAGGGTTTGTCAGCAGCCTCATAGGGCGTGCGTCCGCCGAGATCTTTGCAGGGAATGTCGGCGGCTCCGTCAAATACCAGAACAAAGTACTTCATATAATTTCAGCTTTCAATTAAATAAAATATAATATAATATTATATTATATCATAATTTTCAGTGCATTACAATAATAAATATTGAATTAAATTGATATAAATATATTAAACGCGGCTGGAAACTCAATGGATACCCAGCCGCGCTGCAATTTTTGGCTGATAGTACCGAACAAAATAGTAGGATCAGTCTTTTTTGTTATTTATATCGTCTCGACGCACTTCTTTACCGTATGCGTCAACGCCTGAACCGTCGGCAGAATGGCGCTGTGAATCACGCTTGCGCTGTTCTTCCTCTCGCTTTAAGCGTTCTTCTTCATCCCGCTTCATTCGAGCGGCGTTTTCTTCTTCACTTCTTCTGCGTTTGTCTGCGTTTATCGCTTCAAGCTGTTCAAACGTAACCGGCTCGCCCTCCGGTGCGCTCCAAACTGCATTAAACTGATCTTCGTCCATGATTTCGTTCTTGAAAAGGAATCCGGCGATCAGGTGAAGCTTATCCATATGCTCTTTCAGTATATTTTCGGCTGCAGCGTATGCTTTGTCGATTATCGCTCTGACTTCAGCGTCAATTTTTGCGGCAGTGTCTTCAGAATAGTTCCGGACAGAGGAAAAATCCCGTCCGAGAAATACTTCGTCTCCGTCATGCTCGGAACCGTACACTATCGGTCCGAGACTGTCTGTCATGCCGTATTTTGTTACGATATTCCGTGCAATCGACGTTGAACGCTGGATGTCGTTTGATGCGCCCGTTGAAATATCGCCCATGATCAGACTTTCAGCAACACGTCCGCCGAGAAGGGTGACAATTTCGTTCTCCATGTCTCCCTTTGACATATAGGAGCGGTCTTCTTTTGGAAATGAAAGCGTGTAGCCTCCGGCGCGTCCGCTCGGAATGATTGAAATCTGATGAACCGGTGCGTCCGTTTTCATAATTTTTGTTACAATCGCATGACCTGCCTCATGATATGCTGTGAGCTTTTTCTCTTTGTCTGTAATAATTTTGGATTTTTTCTGAGGACCGACTATAACTTTTATCGTAGCTTCTTCTATATCGTTCATTCCGATCAATGCTTTGCCCTTGCGTGCGGCGAGAAGCGCCGCTTCGTTCAGAAGGTTTGCAAGGTCGGCGCCGGTGAATCCGACGGTTGTTTTCGCGATAGTTGAAAGATCGACATCGTTTTCAAACGGCTTGCCGTGCGAATGTACACGTAATATTTCTTCTCTTCCTTTGACGTCTGGGTAGTTGACAGTGATCTGACGGTCAAAACGTCCGGGGCGGAGAAGCGCCGGGTCGAGTATATCGGGACGGTTTGTTGCTGCCATGACGATAACTCCGTCGTTTGAACCAAAGCCGTCCATTTCGACAAGCAGCTGGTTAAGAGTCTGCTCGCGTTCATCGTGTCCGCCGCCGAGACCTGCTCCGCGGTGACGTCCGACTGCGTCAATTTCGTCTATAAATACGATGCTTGCCGGGTTACGCTTTGCCGTATCAAAGAGGTCGCGGACACGCGAAGCGCCGACGCCGACGTACATTTCAACGAAATCCGAACCCGAGATCGAATAAAACGGAACGCCTGCTTCTCCGGCTACGGCTTTTGCAAGAAGCGTTTTACCGGTTCCGGGAGGGCCCATCAGCAGAACGCCGTGGGGAATTTTTGCACCGAGTTTTGAGAATTTAGCAGGGTCGCGAAGAAACTCAACAACCTCCTGAAGCTCTGCCTTTTCTTCGTCCGCACCGGCAACATCTTTAAAATAAACCTTATTTTTTTCGTCGGAGCCGAGCTTGGCGCGCGCTTTTCCGAAAGAATTGATTTTTCCGCCTTTGCCCGAAGACTGGTTGATAACATATATCCAAAGAACAACAAACAGTATAATGATTATTGCATAAGGAATGAGACCAATCCACCAGGGAGCTTCGTATGCCGGGACATAATCGTATTTTTCGATAATTCCGTCGGCTTTTTGCTGTTTGATTATATCGGCAAAATCATAATAGAAAACAGAAAAATCACGCAGCTTATATTCAATGCTTTTATTATCCTGGGTGATAATTGTTACTACGTTATTGTCATCAACTTTGAATGATTTGACCTGCTCGTTTTCAAAAAGCTCAACGAGGTCGCTGTAAACGACACTGCTTGTGTTGAGATTCCGAAACATTGCTGTTGTAGCTATCAAAATGACCGCAATCAACGCGATGTAAAAAATTAAAACCTTATAATTACTTTTTTTCATACGGTATAAATCTCCGGCTTCAGCACTCCGACAAAGGGAAGTGCGCGATACTTTTCTGCGTAGTCGAGACCATACCCGACGACAAATTTATCGGGTATCTCAAGACCGACATGGTCGGCATTAAAATCAACGACACGCCTTGACGGTTTATCAAGCAAAGTACAGGTCCGGACCGTTTTGGCTCCCTTCAGTTTAAGATATTCGACAAGGTACGAAAGAGTATTGCCGCTGTCAATTATGTCTTCGACAATAAGTATATCCGTATTTTCAAGATCCTTGCGGTAAAGATCGAGTATTATATTGATTGCGCCGCCGGTTTTGGTTGAATTGCCGTACGACGAAACCTTCATAAAGTCAATCTCAACAGGTACTTTGATATGCTTCATCAGCTCTCCCATGAAAACGACGGAGCCTTTCAGAATTCCCAGAAGAAGCAGCCGGCTGTCACGGTCACCGTAAAATTCGTCGATCTCGGAGGCAATCCGTTTCACAGTTGCGGACAACTCTTCTTCTGAAACAAGGATTTCAGCGATGTCGTCTTTAATGTTCTTTTTCATGTTCTTTTTTTCCTTTGAAATACCATATATGAATAATATTATTAATGTCACGGTCTGCGACAGACGCTTTGTCGGAGGTTCCGACTCCCGGTATCCACAGTATGCCCGACTCGTCGCAGACAAAAGGAAGGCGGTTCCGTTCGGTTACCGGTATTCCGGCTGCGTTCAGCAGCTTTTTTACGGAGCGCGTCATGCCGTGCATCACAATTCTGTCACCGGCTTCGCGCTGCCTGATAAAAACACTATTTATTTTATCAGAATAAAGCGAGCTGTATATTGATAATTTGTAAATATTTTTGAATAAAGCGATAATATTATTACAATCTTCGTCCGCGCCACCGGTTTTTACAAAAATTAGCGCGTCAATTTCGGGAAACTCGTTCGCTCCTTCCTGCAGAAGGCGCTTGAAATTAACTGTTGATTCGTCCTGAGCGGCGGATGACGGCGCAAAGAACACCATTGAATCCTTGATTATAAACGATATATTTCCGTGCAGCGATACGGAAGTGTCGCTTTGTATGCGTATAAGCCGACAAAGACTTTGAACGCGGTCATACTCAAGCGGCGAAGCTGCTCCTGCGTCGCGATAGCCGTTCTGAAGAACCCTGCCGCATAAAGCCGGATGGAGCTGTGCGAGCTCGCTGGATTTGCAGGGAAGAGAATATTTAAGCGCCTCTTTGTCGAGTGCGTCGCGGTCGTTTCTCAATAAGGCGCACATACGGGAAGCCGCGGTGTCGGCTTCGGGATTGAGACTTCTCAGCTTCGGAACGATAATGTTTCTGATGTAGTTTCTTGAATAATCCGTGTCGCTGTTTGTTGAATCAACGACAAACGGAATGTTCTCATTTCGGCAGAAATCAAGTATATCGCTCTTCGGGCAATATATAAGAGGACGTATAATATTATTTCGTACGGGCGGTATTCCGCACATTCCGTTTATTCCGGAGCCCCGCGCAAGATTGAAAACGACGGTTTCGAGATTATCCGAAGCATTATGCGCTGTAACAATTTTGTTTATGCCGTGCTCTTCGCACAAACGCTTGAATATTGAATACCTAACATCTCTTGCGGCTTCTTCAAGTCCGATTCCGCGCTCTTTTGCGATTTGCGGCACATTTTCGTTTACTACAAAAAGCTTAATGCCGAGACTTTTACATCGTTCGACACAAAAAGCGGCATCGCGCTCTGCTTCCTCTCCGCGGATCATGTGATTGACGTGAACGGCGTACAGCCTGCCTGTGTCGTTAAGCCCGGTTTTATAGAACTCGCTTATAAGGCTTAGCATTGCACCGGAATCCGCGCCTCCCGAAAATCCCATGAGCAGCGACGGATATCCGTCGAGCATTGAAAAATCTTCAACCGCTTGAAGGAAACATTCACGTACTTTATTTTTTTTTGATGAATCCATGTTCATTTGTGCTGATCTTCGTCAGGACGGTCTGTGAGAGTAATAAATTTGGTAAATTGAGCGAGCCAGCCCATTTTTACGTTTGAAAGGGCGCCGTGTCTGTTTTTTGCAACGATTATCTCCGCAGTGTTTTGCTTGTCTTCCGGATCCTTATAATAATCGTCGCGGTACAAAAACATTACAATGTCCGCGTCCTGTTCGATCGCACCCGAATCTCTTAGGTCGGAAAGCATGGGCCGTTTGTTCTCACGGCTTTCGGGTCCTCTTGAAAGCTGGGCGCAGGTTATTACCGGCACCTTAAGGTCTTTTGCAAGCAATTTTAAGTTGCGTGAAATATCGGCAACTTCATTTACTCGGTTGTCGATACGCTTGTCGCTCTGCATGAGCTGAAGATAATCGATGATTACGAGACCGAGGTTTTTGACTCGACGGAGCTTTGCACGCATCGCAGAAACCGTCATTCCGGAGGTGTCGTCAATAAGAATTTCGCATTCTGACAGAAGCGATGACGCCTTTGCGATTTTTGACCATTCATCGCCCGAAAGAGTGCCCTTTCGTATATTGTAGCTGTCTACACGCGCTTCGCTGGATATCATACGTGAAACCAACTGCTCGGCGGACATTTCGAGTGAAAATACGCAAACGGCTTTTTTCTTTGACCTTGCAACACTTGCGGCGATATTCATTGCAAACGATGTTTT
>JAQXSY010000020.1 GCA_029219205.1 Bacillota bacterium
TTTCTCTTTGCATAATATATTGTTTTTTTCAGCAAGGTTTCAGAATATCTCGAACTTTTTCCGGTGCCGTTTTTTAAAGCTTCGGCAACCTCTTCACGGTTTGCGTGATTTTCCATATCGGACTCTTTTGCTTCGCTGTCAAACAGAACCGTACCCTCTTTGCTGATCCAGGTCAGACGATAATTTCCGCAGTCCAGCTTGTTTAAATATTCAACTCCGCCGTATTCTGCACCGGCGGCGGCAAGATCAAGCTCATCGCATAAAAGATTTTCCTGAACTTCAATAAAATATCCGTAAAGGCATCCGATTATAATAACAAAAGCAGCCGCAAGGACAGATCCGGCAACTAAAATAATTGTACGGAAAATTCTCTTTGTCATGATTTTAAACTACCCTTTCAAATAAATCTTACGGACAAAGGCGCAATCGAAGCAATATCTGAAATTATCACATTTCCATTCTGTAGCCGACGCCGCGCACGGTTTCAATCAGCTCGCCATAGTTTCCGAGCTTCTGTCTGAGCGTTCGTATGTGCATATCAACCGTTCTGGTCTCGCCGATATAATCGTTTCCCCAGACGCTGCTGAAAAGCTGATCGCGAGTAAAAGCTGTCCCGGGATGAGACATAAACAAACTCAGCAGTTCGTATTCCTTTAAAGTCAGATTTATTCGTTCACCGTCGGCTGTAACCGTATGCTCATCGAGATTTACAACCAACCCTCCGGTACAAAGAAGTTTTGGCAATGATACAGGTCTGCATCTTCTCAAAACAGCTTTTACTCGCGAGACCATTTCAAGCACTCCGAACGGTTTGACAAGATAATCGTCTGCCCCGATGTCAAGGCTTTGAATTTTGTCGTATTCCATTCCTTTTGCCGTTGCCATAATGACCGGTATATCTCTGCTTGACGCATTGCTTTTGAGAAATTTCAGAATACTTACTCCATCCTCACCGGGAAGCATTATATCAAGAATAATTAATTCCGGCTGCTCCTTTTTTAACGCTTCACGAAGCTGGGCACCGTTGGTGAGTCCGATTGCCTCGAATCCGGTTGAATTAAGCGTATATACCTCAATATCACGTATGCTTTCGTCATCTTCAACGCACCAGATCATTACTCTTCCTCCAAATTGTGAACACCGGTTACGGAAAAAACAACCCATTCCGCAATGTTTACCGCGTGGTCTCCGATTCTTTCAAAATATTTTGCAATCATCAACAGGTCTAAGGTATATTCTCCGTCCTCGGGCGTCTCTGCGATGAGACCGATAAGTGCTTTTTTTATCGAGTCAAAATAATTATCGACAACGTCGTCGTATTTGATTACGCTTTCAGCCAATGCAATGTCTTTTTTTACATAGGCGTCAACGCTTTCTGTCACCATCTTTATTGTTGCTTTTGCCATTTCTCCAATAATCGCAAACTCCTTGCCTGAACGTCCGTTTAAAAAAGAAATAATCTCGGATATGTCGTCTGCCTGATCTCCGATACGCTCCATGTCTGTTATCATCTTAAGTGCAGCAGATATTTGTCTGAGATCGCCGGCAACCGGCTGCTGCTGCAAAAGCAATTTCAGGCAGAGAGATTCGATATCGCGTTCGCGGCGGTCTATTTCCGCGGAAATCGGAGCGACTTTTGCGGCGAGCGCAGGCGCTCCGTCCATAAGTGCTTTTGCGGCAAGCGCAATCGCCTCTTCGCACATCGCTCCCATGTCTATAAGCTCCCGGTTAAGCTGAGCAAGCTGTTCGTCAAATTTGCTTCTCATTATCCAAACCTCCCCGTAATATAATCTTCAGTGCGTTTGTCCGATGGCTGGGAAAACATTTTTTCCGTTTCACCGTATTCAATAAGCTCTCCGAGAAGAAAGAACGCAGTTCTGTCAGAGATACGAACCGCCTGCTGCATATTATGTGTCACAATTATTATCGTATATTTTTCTTTCAGGCTTATTGTGAGCTCTTCAATTTTCGAGGTTGAAATCGGGTCAAGCGCGCTTGTTGGTTCGTCCATAAGCAGAACGTTCGGCTTTACGGCGAGCGCCCGCGCAATGCACAAACGCTGCTGCTGACCTCCGGACAGTCCGAGCGCCGTTTTTTTCAGCCTGTCCTTAACCTCATCCCAAATTGCCGCGCCCCGAAGAGTCGATTCAACAATTTCGTCAAGCTTGACCTTGCTCTTTATACCGTGTGTCCGCGGACCGTAGGCAACATTGTCGTATATACTCATCGGAAACGGATTGGGCTTCTGAAAAACCATTCCAATCTCTC
>JAQXSY010000021.1 GCA_029219205.1 Bacillota bacterium
TATAATAAGATATCATGAAGGCGTCTTAACGCCTGCGAGCATGAGAAACTTTTTGTCCGATTGAATTGCCTGCGTTAAAAATATCCCGTCTCTGAAAAGTGCGTAAGTCGTTACGGGTGCAGGCACATTTTGAGCCGCATCTTTGTCGGTGATATGAATCACCTTCAGCGGAATATTGTGTTCTTTGGCGGCTTCTTCCACTCGCGGAACCCAGTAATAAGTAAACGGACACTGATCGGTATAGTAAAGGACAAAGCCGCTCTCATCCATTTTCGGGTGCTTTGCACAAGGCTTGAATCTTGGAGGCTCGGCAGTTATGTCAAACGGCAGATACATAAGCGTGATACCGGTATCGGACCGATCCGCAACCGTGAAACCTTTATAAGCCATGTATTTCGGATCGGAAAGAAATTCTTTTTTTCTTCCGTCCGAAGAAAGAATGCAAATTCCTTTTTTCCCTTGCGTCTTAGCGTCTCCTATACACTCGTTCAGCAAATCATTTGAATACCCGTGTCCTTTCATCGACCCGGCAATCCACAGCCAGTCAATGTAGATATATCCCTCGGCTTCTATCGGAACCCATGCGTACTCCGCAGGGATGTATTCGATAAAGCATTTTCCGCGCTCCTCGCTCCGGTAAAAGACAAGCCCTTCGTCAAAACGTTGTTTCATCCATTCTTTTTTCAGATTGCTTTGTTTTCCGGACATTGCGCAGCAAATATGCTCTTTGTCAATATTATCTTTTGTAATTCTGATGTAGTTCATAAAAAGTAACCTCTATTGCATGTTATTTTATGTACCGGGCTTAAAGGGCTCGCTCCTGCGTACAGATTAATCGTGTTTAAAGCAGACGATGTATTTTCCGGCGGTGTTTAAGCGGTCGGACGCTGCCAACGCTTTATTTTTCATAATACCTCTCCGAAAACACCGACAGCGCAAGATGCTCTCTTAAGTAGATGCCTCTGCGCTCTTCATCCGATTCCGCATAATCGGGATAATGCGAAAATATGTCCGCCGCCTGCCTGATTTCAAGCCATTCCGGCACAGCTCCGACTTCAATTTCCCGTTTTGTCGGATTTCTGTCTGTATGCCCCGCGACTTCACAAACAAAATAGTAGCTTTCAAATTTCCAGTCTTCATAGAACTCGTTTATGACAAGGAAACAGCTTTTGGGCTTTACCAAAAGCCCTGTTTCCTCTGCCGACTCACGGACACAGCATTCCTCGGGCGTTTCATCCCCTTCCATGCCGCCTCCGGGGATCATCCATTGCCCGACTTTTACTTCATGAGAAAGCAGTATTTTGTCATGTTCGACGATAACGGCGCGCGCGGCTTTTCTGAAATGCCTCGAAAAGCCGGCATAATTGTCGCCGCAGACATTTTTTTCTATATAACCGGTATAAAGAGCGGAATTAGCTATCGTATTTTCTTTTTCCATAATGCTGCGTTCTCCTGTAAAACGATTTGCGTATTGCTTGCTTATACATTATACCTACCGAACGGTAGGCTGTCAAGCGCTTTGAAAAATATCAGAAAAAAATAAAAAGCCGCCCGGATTCTTTTGGAAAGCAGAACGGCTTTTGCAGTCATTTTGTCTTATCAGATTTTTTTGCGGATATAAACCAAATGATTATCATTCAGCCATGACATCCGTCCGTCGCTGCTTTACGCATTGAAATACATATCGTAAACGACATATCCGTGTATTCCGTTAAGCGATCCGTGATAAGTTTCCTGACACATCATGCAGCGGGGTTCTGTCATTGGGTATCCGCTTGTCGGGAAGATGCCGAATTCCGACGAGGTCTTAAATCCTACTTTGTTATAGAATTTATAATTGCCCTCGACGGTGATTCCTTTGTAACCCGCCTCTTTTACTTTTTCGATTCCTATTTTCAGCATGGTGCTTCCGACGCCTTGCCGAAAATGGTCCGCATGAACCGACACCGGTGCCAACATGACGATTTCGGAATCCGTTCCGTCTCCATGTCCTCCTTTTTCGGTAACAGACAGAGGAAAATGAGAAAACAGGAAATGACCGACAATCTTTACGTCAAGCTCGGCAACGAAGGACAGCTCCGGAATATAATTATTTGAGTCCCTGATCTCCTCGATCAATGCAATTATATCGGTTCCGTCCGAATAGTCCGTCCCTTCGCGAAAAGACCGCAAAATCAAAGATACAATGCTCTTATAGTCTTTATGTTCTTCCGGGCGTATGGTAATTTTACTGTTTATCATATCCGTATCTCTTTTTCTCACTTTCTCAGATACTTTGCCGTTATGGTCGTTCCGTTTTCGTACATTTCCTTCGGCGTTCCGGTAAATACGACCTCGCCGCCGTTTGTTCCGCCGTCGGGACCTATGTCAATGATATAGTCGGCCAGCTTCATCACATCGGTGTTGTGCTCGATCACAATGACCGTATTTCCCCGGTCAACAAAGGATTCAAGAATCCCAACGACCTTTTCAATATCCGCGGCGTGAAGACCGGTTGTCGGCTCGTCCAGGATATAGATATTTCCTTTTTTCCGAATATTCTGCGCCAGTTTAACTCTCTGCCTTTCTCCGCCGGAAAAAGTGGACAAGGGCTGCCCCAGGGAAATATAGGAAAGACCGACTTCCGTCAGAGCGCTCAGCATGGCGGAGATCTTCGGATTATCCGCAAAGAACGGCACGGCCTCCTCAACGCTCATGGAAAGAATGTCTACAATGGTTTTTCCTTTGAAAAGATACCGAAGTGCTTCGTCGCTGTATCTTGTGCCGTTACAGTGCTCACAAACTGTTGTCACCGGCTCCATGAAAACAAGCTCGGTTGTGATGGCTCCGCGGCCTTTGCAATAGGGACATGCGCCTTTTCCGTTAAAGGTGAAGATACCTGCGTCCACATTGTTTTCGGCTGCGAAGACTTTTCTGATTTCGTCAAAAAATCCGAGAAATGTGCATACCGTGGAACGTCCGGTCGCGGTGACGGCGCTCTGGTCGATGAGAACGACCTGATCCGCATACTGCTTTGCAAAAACGTCGCGGATAAGCGAAGATTTTCCGCTTCCGGCAACGCCGGTAACGACCGTCATGATTCCGAGCGGAATATCAACATTGATGTTCTTTAGGTTGTGAATGTTTGCGTTTCGTATCGGCAGGAATCCTTTCGGCTTGCGCGGATTTTCCTTGATTCTAATTTCCGAGGACAAAGCGTTTCCGGTCTTGGTTTTGCTGAGCAGCAAATCCTCATAGCTTCCCTGAAACAACACCTGACCGCCGTTCTTGCCCGCGAGCGGTCCGATGTCGATCACTTCGTCCGCAATGCTGATGATATCCTTGTCGTGTTCGACAACAAGCACGGTGTTGCCTTTGTCCCGGAGGCTTTTGAGCAGCCTGGACATCCTGTGTACATCCCTCGGGTGCATTCCGGTGCTCGGCTCATCGAAAATATAAATCATTCCGCAAAGCGAACTGCCCATATATCTGACAAGTTTAAGCCTTTGCGCCTCGCCGCCCGAAAGTGTGGAGCTTTCACGGTTCATAAAGAGATACGGCAGGCCGATATCTATCATTCGGTCAAGAGCTGCCTTTAACTGTTCGAGGATGCCTGCGGCTCTTTGATCGTGAATCTTGTCAAGCTCCTCTCTAAGCACCGAGAACTCCATCTCGCACATTTCGTTGATGTTGTATCCGTTGATTCTGCATGAAAGCGCGGTATCGTTAAGCCGCTTTCCCTTACAGTCGGGACATTCGCATTCGTATACAAACTGCGCAATCTTTTTCAAGGTGTTATCGGTATGTTCCTCGGCGCTCTTCATCAATACAAGCCTTTTGAACTGGTTGTAAACGCCTTCGAGCTTTTTGTCAAGCCTCTCGCCGCCCTTCGTTCGGCTTCCATAAAGCAAAATGTTTTGTTCTTCCTCGGTCAGCTCATTCCACGGGACGTCGGTGCGGAAATATTCCGGATGTCGATATACCTTCCAGTAATAATTCCCGTGTTTGAACGCCGGAAGATTAAATAGTCCCTCGTCATAGGTTTTGTCGGCATTGATCAGATGGTTTATGTCAAGGTCCATGATCTTGCCGATCCCGGCACAGGTCGGACACATCCCATTGGGGTTGTTGAACGAGAAATAAGAGGAGGGACCGATGTTCGGCTCTCCGATTCTCGAAAACAGCAGGCGCAAAAGGGAATACATATCGCTGATAGTGCCCACGGTTGAGCGTGCGTTTCCGCCGAGGCGCGACTGGTCGATAATCACAGACGGATTCAGATTGTCGATAAGCTCCACATTCGGTTTTTCATATTTCGGCAACCGCCCTCTTATCCAGGCGGTGTAGGTCTCGTTCATCTGACGCTGGCTTTCCGCCGCAACGGTGTCAAACACAATACTTGATTTACCCGAGCCGGAAACGCCCGTAAACACCACGATTTTGTTCTTCGGAATGTCAAGCGATATGTTTTTAAGATTGTTTTGTCTCAGTCCTCGTATTTTTATGGGTTCAATCATGTTGTATGCCTCCCGACCGTGTCATTTTTTTCTGTTTGACTTGTTGATCTTGGCTATTTCCTTAAATTTTGTACGCTTGGCTTCCAGATACCGACTGCTGTCTGCCGCAAATTCGTTTTCGGTTTTCAGTTTCCGGTAGGATTCCCATCTGGCACTGTCCAGCGTTCCGTCCTCTAAAGCCGCTCTGACAGCGCAGCCAGGCTCCGAGGTATGACTGCAATCGGAGAACCGGCATGAATGAGACAATTCCTCAATATCCCGAAACGCCGTATTGATTCCACCGTCATTGTCCCACATACCAAGCTCTCGCATACCGGGGGTATCGATGACGAATGCTCCGTTTTGAAGTGTAATCAGTTCCCGGTGCGTTGTGGTGTGCCTGCCTTTATCGTCGTTTCCCACTTCACGGGTGGCGATGAGGTCGGTTCCCACGAGCTTATTTATCAGAGTTGATTTGCCGACGCCGGAGGAACCGAGAAACGCCACAGTCTTTCCGGGCACGATATATTTTTTCACCGCCTCATAGTCACCGTTCAATGATGAGATTGCAAGAATATCCACGCCGGGTGCGGCGTTTTGCGCTTCCGCCGCCTTGCTCTCCGCATCGTCGCACAGATCAGCCTTTGTGAGGATCACAACCGGTATGGCGCCGCTGTCATACGTAATCGAAAGATAGCGTTCCAGACGTCTGATATTATAATTGTTGTTCATCGACATACAGATAAACACCGTATCTATATTTGCGGCGACCACCTGCTCCTGTTTTGCGGAACCGGCGGCCTTTCTGATAAAACAGCTTTTTCTAGGAAACAGGCTCCGGATTACCGCATTGCTGTCATCCTCCGGCCATTCGGCAACTACATAATCTCCCACCGCCGGATAGTCGGAGACGGTTTCCGCTTCGTATCTGTATTTTCCGGATACGGATGCAGACTTCACGTCCGTTCCGTTGCTGATCTTGTATATTCCTTTTTCCTGTGAGATTACTCTCGCGCGCAGTTCGTTCATTTTCGTTTCCTTTCCTGTTAATAAAGTCCGATAAGCTCTTTGCTTTGCAGAATATGGTCTTTAATTTACACCTTGTATACACGGTCATGAGTTTTTCATGAAGCGGAAGCCGCAGCAGTATTTTCCTTCACGATTTCATTTTGGAGAAGAAACGGTCAATGTGTTCGTCCAACAATTTATAAACCGCTTCCTTGTTTTCCGCACCGTCGTAAATGCTGTAAAGCAGATGCATCGGACCGTAAAAATCCAGAGCAAGTTGCATGGCGGCTTCGTCTGAATCAGTCATCTTCCGGAAAATCGCCGCCATATATTCCGCCGGACCGGCAGCAATATAGTTCTGATACAGCCGCGACATCTCCTCGTCACGGTATTGTTCTATCGTCAGCATTTTCCGAAATTGCGAGGAAAACTCCTCTTCCGTCCAATAGCGGAACTGTGCCATACTGTATGCACGGATTTTTTCAATCGGGATGTTAACATATGCTTCCGCAAAGCCGTCCGGCCCAGTTTCGGGCATTTCATATTCTTTGGCACGAGCAAAGTCGTTTTCGTTCATAAGCTCTACAATGCGTTCCAGTATTTCGTGCTTGCCCGCATAGTGCTTATACAAAGCCGGTTTTGTGATGCCGAGCCGCTTTGCAATGTCACTCATTGAAGTACCGACATACCCGTTCTGAGAAAACAACTCCAACGCAGCTTCAGGAATTCTTTTTTTCGTCTCTCCGCTCATAATTG
>JAQXSY010000022.1 GCA_029219205.1 Bacillota bacterium
CCGGAGGATTTGACGTGATCTCAGGGTACTTCATAACATCAACCTCAATCACCCTTATTTTTACGCCCAAATCGCCGGCCATCCTGAGAGCGTCTTCAATCTCAAACTGCGGCTGAAATGCCGACTTGCACAAGTACGCGCATACATCCGCTCCGCAAGCTGAGGCAAAATAAAGCAGATATGATGAATCTACTCCGCCCGAAAAAGCTATTGCCGCCTTCGGATGAGCTTCAAAGTACTCATACAGCTGCATAATTCTCCTCCAAAAAGCAAAAAGAATTCTTCACGTATCCCAAACACAAAATTACAAAAAACAACCAACGGAGCGCCCGTTAAAACGGGCGCTCCGGATTAAAGGTCAAATCATTTCGTCAAAAATAATTGCTTCGCCGGATTCGGATGATCTGAAGCATGCTGCCATAACCTGAAGAACTCTTCTGACTTCGCAAAGCTTTATAAGCTGTTCTTCCTCACCGTCAACAGCCTTAACGACATTGCGGTAGAAATCGTGAACATCCGACTTAGGTCTGTCGATTTCATAATAATCAAGCGTAATCTCATCTCTGGGGGCCATGGTTTTTGTTATTCCGGCAGCCGTTTGAACCGGAACAACTTCCTTTTCGTTCCATGCCTTAAGCTTTGCAACGCGGCAGTTTTTCTGCCAGTCCTCAATCATTGCCGAACCTTTTTTACACTGCATATAGAAGCGCGGCATATAAATGAAGTTGTATGTACCGACCTCGACAGTCGCTCTTTTACCGCTCTCAAACGTAATATGCAGATGCATTCCGTCGTCAACCTCATCGGTTGTAATGTTTGTCGTTTCGCAATAAATCTTTGCAATCTTTTCGGGAATAAGCTGGAGCATCTGGTCGATCAGATGAACGCCCCAGTCGAGAATCATTCCGCCTCCCTGAGGCTTGTGGCATCTCCAGTCGGACGGTATTCCTCTTGAACCGTGTACGCGCGATTCAATATTAATTGTCTCTCCGATTTCACCGCTGTCAATGAGCGACTTTATCGCAAGAAAATCGACGTCCCAACGGCGGTTCTGATGAACTGTAAAAAGCTTTCCCGCTTTCCGGGCCGCAGCGCACATATCGTCAAAATCCTGTATTGAAAGAGCTACCGGCTTTTCGCATATAACGTTTTTTCCGGCTTCAAGTGCTTTAATTACGATCTCTTTATGAACGTCGTTCGGAGTTGCGCAAACGACAATGTCAACCGCGCTATCGGAAATCAGTTCCTCAAAGGAATTATAAGAATGAATCCCCTTGGAAACCGCTAAATCGCGTCTTGCTTCTTTAATATCATAAATTCCGCTGAGCGAAACAACGTCGCTTTTGAGAGCATGATCGGCATGCCAGCCGCCCTGACCGCCGTATCCGACTATTGCTATATTTTTTTTCATTGACTGATACCTCTTGACTCGGATTTACATCTAATATGGAACTCATCCGATACCTTTCCTCATGCATTATATCATATGGCAAAATTAATGTCAACACCTTATTTTCCATAAGAATAAATATTATTTTTTCAATAATCCGACTTAATTATAAAAATACTATTGACAAATCAAATGTTTTGTGATAATATAATATCCGTTCCGAAGAGAACGATGCGCCCTTAGCTCAGCGGATAGAGTGCCCGGCTACGAACCGGTAGGTCGAAGGTTCGAATCCTTTAGGGCGCGCCATAAAGCAGGAGACGTTTCAGCGTCTCCTGCTTTTTTTGCATGTCGAAAACTATCGGGTTATGAGAATGATGGCGTCGCCTTTCGTTGCAACACAGCCGAAAACGGACAATCGATGCTATGCATGAGTTTTCTCAACCCATTCATCCCAACGTGGGTCAGCTTTGATTTCTTTCTCAACTGTGCTATAATCCGGATTACACCAAAAAGGCCAATCATCAGGCAAAGACTTAGCTATGTCATTATGGACACTTGTTTTGTATTTAACAAAAGACACAAGCGTAGCTGTCAGAGTGTGCTCCTTTCCGTCGCACAAATTTTCAAGTGCTTTTGCGTGATTCAAAGCCGATTCAAGCGAATCAAAAGCCTCGTCGCGATAACCTCGTTCATACTGCAACCTGGAAAGATAGAGATACATCTTAATTAGGTCGTCGTGATACAGACCCATATTACCGTCATCGCATATCAGGTAAAAAAGCGAAATTGCACCTTTTACTTTTTCAATGGGCAAATCACTTTCATAGTTATTTCGGTTGGCGATTAACCCATAAATAAGTTGCTCTGAGAATTTACTTGCTGATTTCAGTAAAAATTCGCCGATATACTTCGATTCCTCTTTTCCGTCCGATGCCGCCAGCAAGAAAAAGCTCTCTGCAATTCTTTATTGAAGGCATTTTCATGGCATAAGTAATCGCCTTTTCTGTTTCTCCGAAGTTTCTGTAAAGCAGCACAAGAATTTTGATTGCTTTTGTTACAATAGTGTTAATAAACGCTTTGATATGTAACGTCCATAATTTCGACACCGACTTGTGTATTGATAAGGTTAAGGGCGCAATCAAGTTGTTTGATATAGTGTGCGAGGACAGAAACTACGGAGAATACTATGGCAATATAGTAGAACTGTATTTGTTTCTTTCTTATGTTCAATGGATGAGAGGATACCATGATGATGCCTTTGTATCGCTTGATGAGGCATACGAATACGCAAAGGAATACGAAAGCTTATGTGCCGATGCGGAACAGCACTATACGGCTATGCTTCTGAAGAATGTCAAGTATCGTATCGGTGAGATACCTTGCGGTTTACGCACAGAGGATCTGCCTGAGCGTTGGCCTGTATGGGGACCCGTCTACTCTGGCACAGATGAAATAAAATCGGATCCTCGCTGGGATCAATGGGCGGAAAAATGCAGGAAATAATCTGCATTTATTTCCATGGGCACTACCTATAAGAGTGCTACTTCATTAGACAATCGATCAATAATTAACAAAAGGGCGATTCCGGTAATTCGGATCGCCCTTTTTGGATTTTTCGGTTACTGTCTGAAAGCGCTCGTTTTCTTACTTATCAAATCTGTACAGATTAATCTGTCCGGGCGCAAGCCACGGATAATAGGTAAACGTATCGCCCTCGTCCTTCAGTCCCTCGTCATGGAAATTCATCTGCACGTCAGGATGTCCGAAGGAAGGACCGACGCGCATCATCCGTCCGGCAGATTTTCTAACCGTCAGCGCAATGTGATTGTTCTCTTTTGTGGAATTTCCGACTATTGCAACATATTTTTTGCCGTCTTTCCCGGTAAAGAAGCTGATTATGGCATCCAGACCGGGGCTTGATTCTGCATGAATGATTACATCATCCGTCTTATCGGTAAAGAGCGGATATCCGCCCCACGCACGTCCGAGATGATAGCAGCCGTCCAAAGTCAAATCCTTGAATGTATCGGCATATGTGGCGTTAAACTGCCGCAATACATTTTTCAAAGCATAAAATGTTTCGGTTCTTTCTCCGAACATATCTATCGGAGCCTTGCGGTAATTTGAGATAGGCGCTCTGAGGTAGAACATGAACCACAATATACCTTTACAGCCCGCTGCCAAAGCCGTGGAAAGCTGCCAGCGCAGATCATCCTCGCTCGGAACGCGGTATCTGAAATGGCCTACGCAGAGCAAAGTCGTCCAAAACGGAATTCCCATGCTCGCAGACAATTCACTGTAACGGCGCAGGTCCACAAAATACGCCTCTGTGCCGGATTCCTCCGGATTCATCTGGGAATAGCGGTCGTAGCAAAGCTGATCCAGCGGCATACGGGCTTTTATATCGTCAAAGCATGCGTATACATCATCATATCCGATATATTTGCCGTCCCAGGTCGGCAGAAGATTGAGGAACGGCTTCAGAGAAGGCGCCTCCTCTTTTTGGATGGCCAGTGCGGTAATTACATCTTCCATCTCGTTCCTTGACGGCTCGTCGCCAATGTGAAATCCGTACACAGCGGGATGAGAAGCAAAATCTTCGCATGCTTCACGGAAATGAACGCGGTATGTCTCCGGATCGGAAGAAGCGCCGTTCCAGTGGGAGCGGGAATCGCACAAAATCACGCGCATATCATTGCGCTGACATTCGTCCAAAATTTCAAGCATACGGCGCTTATTTTCAGGCGTTGGATAATATTGCGGCGACATGGGAAGCGTCATTCCGCATTCCGCCCATTTTTGAACGTCATCAAGGGTCACATGTGTCATCGGCTGATAGTTCCAAAAGCCCAAAGGAAATCTTTCGTTCATAATTATTTGTTCCTCCATAAATTAATTTGGTGTGTCTTCATTAATAACAGAAATGAAAACATAAACTTATATGCATGAAAGATTATTAAGAAGCTTGGGTCGGGTTAGCTTGTTTTTATTATACCACTTACCTGTTATATAGTTCAAGTGCTTTGTAATTAATAAAATTGTGATTTATCCACAATAATTCATCTTTTCATATTCTTCTGATTGTTGTTATTGTGGGTAGAGATTCAGCAAAGAACGGCAGAGAATGTTTATAAAATCTGCCGCCTTTTTTATTTTTCATTCCACACAGTCACTCCACGCGAATAAATTTTTTGCAGGCACTTAAATATAGTTTTAATTTTATATCCAAAGAGATCATGAAAAACTATTCCAAAATCCGACACAAAAAAATCTTAACAAGGAAATAGGTGGCATTTACCATCGTCTATAAAATTTTTGGTGTTTTTGTTTGAACATTTTTTGACAATTCTGGAACAAAACGCGCCGGAAATCCGTCTGACTGTATGTAACATAAAGAAGGAGTTGATGCGTATGATTGTAATGTGAAGCTTACCCATTCGCGTATACTCAGCGATAAGGCCGAGTGACCAGATGAAATTTCGACAAAAGTAATTTCTGAGAAAGGAAAGACACATGAAGAAAAAGACTGCAAACAAAAAATTTACGGTTTTTTCGCTCTTTATTGTTTCAACAATAATCATAGCCTGTTTATTCTCGCTTGTAATTTTTGCCGAAAGTTCAAATAGTGACAATGATATTCCGGATTTTGCAAATAAATTTAGCGAAATAACACAGTATGAAACCGACGGATCTACAATTGTTTTTATTGATGAAAAATCTGTTTCGGAGGTAAAAGGATGTAATCATTCTGATGCATATTTGGAACTGAACGGCGTTTATAACACAGAACACCCTCATTATGCATACGGTAAATGCACAATATGTAATTTGTGGAAATTTTCAATAATATACAAGTTGCCAATCACCACCAATATGTCCGGATGTACGGCGACAACCGGGCATTACAACAAATACTACCGGCACAACGACTCGGATTTGACCGCAATAATCCCGGACGCGACCGAAACCGTAAATTTCTGCAACAATACAAGCATGAGCTTCACCGCACCGTCGATACCCTGCCACACGTTTACGCACAGCCTTGTCACCGACGTGAACGGAACGGCTGTAACGTCAAGCAGCACGACGCGCACGGTATACATCACCTCTGAAAATTCAAACAGCAAATGGGGACACGTGCGTTTCCAGTATAACGATGCCTCGCACACGTGGGGCACGACAACATATTCAAGCACACACCCGCACGAGGGGACACACACATGCAGTCTGTGCGGGACGACGGAAAGCACCGGTACGACTCAGATGCAGAGCGGATGCACACAGTGTTATCCAACGATCAGCAACGGATATTATAAGATTTATAATTCATATTCAGGAAAATATCTGACAGTAAACGGAGGATACAACGGAACCGGGACTTCAGTCACAATGAGCGCGTCAAGCTCGCTTATCGACCAGTACTGGAGAGCGTCCTCAAGCAGCAGTGGCTGTATGTTCTACCCGCTTCTAAGCGGATACGGAAGCGGCAGCGCTCTGACTTCAAGTCTCACGATAGGCGGCGGCGCATTATGGACTCTGGAAAGTGCCGAAAACGGCTTGTTCTATATTAAGAACGGCACTTCGTATCTTACAGCAAGTTCAAGCGGCGTTTCGCTGTCGTCATACACCGGAACTTCTGCGCAAGTGTGGTCGTTTTCCGCTCAAAGCACATTTACAAAAACAATACACGTCCAAAGTACCGGAGGCAGCGCGATTTCCGGCGCGACGATTGAGATTAGCGCAAATAATTTGCCGGAGCGAAGACAAACCTACGGGCAAACGACAGACAGTTCCGGTAATATCACGCTGACGCTTCTGTCCGGTTACGAATACGGTATCAACGCATCCGCAAGCGGATATGTGAGAGGCGCCGCAAGCAACAGCTTCACCGGCTCGTCCGGAACCTGTATTGTGTCGCTTTCCGCAATCAATTCCGCTTTAAACAGCAACTTTACCACGCCATTAACTACATCAGTATCAAGCCGTTACGGATGGCGCTGTTTCTGGACAAATTATAGCAGCGGTGATTTAAATTTTGGTTTTCATAAAGGAACCGATTATCCTGGCAGCTCCGGACAGAATTTTTATACCGTCTGCAGCGGTGAAGTGCAGACCATCGGCTTTGATAACCAAAGCGGTTACTATGTTACAGTTTTAAACATCGCTACCAACTGGACCGTAACATATAAACATCTGCTTGAAAACGGCAGACCGTCGAAAAATACAGCGGTAACAAAAGGCACGCTTGGCGAATGCGGACTTATGGGAAACACCGGAAGCAGCACCGGTACGCATTTACACGTTGAAATATTTGACACCGCCCGTTATCTTGATCCACAATATATATATTAGGAGGATTATTTGAGATGAAAAAAGTAAACTCGATATTTGCGTATTTGCTTATATTAACGATATTGCTCTGCGCTCTTTCGGGCTGTGCCGAAAAGACTGGTTTCAACGTGCCGAATAACGGTACGGCTGCCGACGATACATCTTTTGAAGCGCCTCCTGTTGATGAGCCTGGAGATGAAACATCAGGTGAAGTTTTTTTAGATGAGAATACCGGTTCTGTTGAAACGGAAAATCCTGTCGGCGGAGATTATCTCCCGTGTAAACATTCCATAGCTTTCAGACGCTCATATGAATCTATTCCTGATTCCATAATGACCTATTTCGGTTTAAATAAAGAGAGCTGTGAATGGTTTCTTTCGGACGAAATCAGAGAGAAATTTAGAGTTGACCGTGAGAACGCACTGCGTGTCGGCCATGATGAAAACGGGATATACCCGTGTGTACATGGCGAAATTACGATATACGGCTTTCTGAAGCACTTCAATATATCGCGCGAAGCGTTTGAAGAATACCTGGATTACACCGGAGACGGTCGTAAGCATGATTATAATGTAGACGTTCTGTACAGCGGAGACGAGGAACTGATTGACAAATACTACAGCTCCATCAACGACAACAGAGAAACACTCATGGCAGATTACGGAGAAGCGCTGTTAAGAATAGAATTAATGTTTTTGTGCGGTGTTAAATCACCAAATGAGGAATGTGAAAACATCTTCGGCCGCCGGTATGCAAGTATACCGGAAATAGTTTATCACTATGATATACCGAAAGATGTCTTCATGGAAGCATATAATACTGTAAAAAATGCCAAGTACGCCGAGGCTTATGAATTTAAGCTTGTTGATTTGGACATTGACCGGATATATAACGAGAGCGAAAGCTTAAAAGCCCAGATTGCGGCTGCAAAAAGCTCAAAGGACATCTTTGCAATAGACGAATCGCTGCGCCTTTCCTCACCGTAAGCGCAAACAGCCTCTGCGGCAGGATCACCTTCCGCTGAGGAGCGTCCCTGTTCGGGGGCATCGGATTGAAATAACCCCGAAAAGACGACAATATTTTAAAGTAAAAACGTTCAAGCAGCAAAAAGGGCTTGCAGTCTGATGATTGCAGACTGCAAGCCCTTTAGATTTTGACGGCTGTTTAGAAAAACAGAATTTCAAACGCAAAAAAGTCTTGAAAACATAGAGTTTTCAAGACTTTTGTGGCGGAGAAAGAGAGATTCGAACTCTCGCGCCGGTTTCCCGACCTACACCCTTAGCAGGGGCGCCTCTTCACCAACTTGAGTACTTCTCCGCATTCGGTGAACGTGTACATTATATCACGCCGCCGAAAAAAATACAATAGCATATTTTTTAATTTTTTGTAAACACAACGCCGATTATTTGTTCAATAATTCCCTCGAATTTATATTTTGCTCAATTTCTTTCATACCAATATCCGCCTTATGCGGAATCGGCTTCCATGTAACCTTGCAGAAAACCGCCGCAATCGTAACGATATCTCCGATGATGCCGAACAACGGAAACATCAGCGAATAAAACAGCATCTTCGGGACACTTACATGAATCAGCCTCTTTCTTTCCGTAAAGAACAGCGCCAAACCCATGAATATACTGAGAAAATGCTCATAGATCAAAATTTTCATGATCTCAAGCAGCAGAGGAATTAGTCCCGCAGCATAATTTCCCGAAACAATGAACAAAAAAACGCACACCGCCGATTTAACAAGCTTAACCGGAACCGTTACAACGCAAACCGGCAAATTATAAAGAAGCATATCATAGCACGAAAAGCGGTTAACCGCTCCCTTTACGCAGATAATACCCTTTATAAGGTCAAAAAAGGTCTCGGTAAACGCCTGCAGATTACCCTTTGCCCACCTCAGCCTCTGACGCAGCGCTATACGCAGCGAAACCGGCTGTTCGTCATAAAACTGCGCGTCATGCTGATATGCGATTGATATTCCTTCGGAGACAATCACGCTTGAAAACGCACGGTCCTCTGTAAGCGATACATAGTTCCAGCCGTCTTTGACAAATTCATTTGAAAACAGCACGCCGGTTCCCTGTATGCGCCCGGAAATACCCAGAAGAGACCGACCGCAATGCTCGAGTTTTGCAGTACGTATCCAGTGAAGCGCGTATCCCGCGGCAAGCCAGTTGTCGTTTATGTTTTTTGTATTTCTGTATGAAACGACCGTCTTTTCGCCGGCGTCAAACGCTTCGTTCATGCGCGTAATGTAATCCCTTTTGAGTACATTGTCCGCGTCGAAAATAAAATATCCTTCAAAGGCTTTTGTGCCGTAATCCCTTTCTATACATTCAAATAGAAATTTGAGCGCATAGCCCTTTGTACAGTGATTATTGTCGAATCTTTCATAGCACACGGCTCCGTGAGCTCTTGCAATTTCAGCGGTATCGTCGCTGCAGTTATCGGCAACAACGAAAACCGTAACAAGCTCCCCGGGATAATCCTGGTTCTTTATGCTGTCTATCAGATTTCCGATAACTCTGTTTTCGTTTCTCGCGGCGATTACCACCGCATACCTATGATTTTTTTCCGCGGATTTATAACGCCGGTGCGACAGCAGTCCCACAACCGCAAGAATTACACGATACGAATATATAACACTGAATATGAATAAAATTATATCGCATATTCTGAGTAACAATCCCATATTATTTCCTTTTTTGTTTTTTTCGGCACTCCTCTTTTTGCACGGTTCCAGCCGAAACGTCCCCGCCGTTTGTTTTGTTCTTTATTTTCGCTGCAAATTTCATTATAGCATCAAAAAGCATCTGATTGGCGATTATTCCCACAAAAAACATCTCCTCGCCTTTAATTCGCTTTTCTATTTTAACACATGAATCGGTAAAAATCAATACCGTACGAATAATATGGAATTCTTTTTTTCGGCAAAACTGACAAAGAGCCGTATAACGGCTCTTTGTCAGTAAAATAATCAATATGTTCCGGTCAGATCGGCAACCTTGCCGTCTCCGTCGACTTTACGTCTTGAAGTCTTTACGCGCTTCATCAGCTCATCGTAATACAGGTCTTCGTCAAAGGGGATATCGACTGTTTTGTCAAGCCATGACGAAAGATGCATTGCGTTTGAAATCGTCAGTCCGTTTATGCCCTCTTTTCCGTTGGCAATAAGCGGCGTTCCGTGAAGAATTGCTCCCGCAAAAGCGTTCAGTACTCCGACGTGAGCCGTCTCGGTTCCCTCTGTCTCAGGCTCAAAAACCTTTTTACCAATAGAATGGAATCCGTTTTCGGCGGTATACGTTACCTTTGAAATAGGCTCGTCAAGCTCGGTAACCGTGAAACGTCCGTCGTCGCAGAGTATGCGCGCACGGTCGAGCGTCACCTCAAAACGGTTTGTTCCGGGATAATCTCCGGTCGAGGTAATAAACACGCCCGTTGCGCCGTTTGCATATTCGCAGTATGCGGTTACGTCGTCCTCAACCTCGATATCGTGCCACTTGCCGTATTTAAGCTCCGCTTTTACCTTGACGGGCATACCGCAAATCCACTGCCAAAGGTCAAGCTGGTGCGGACACTGGTTCAGAAGCACTCCGCCGCCTTCTCCCGACCATGTCGCTCTCCACGCGCCGCTGTCGTAATATTTCTGCGTTCTGTACCAGGTGGTGATTATCCAGTTTGTGCGGCGTATCTCGCCGTAAACTCCGCTTTGAACGAGTTCTCTCATTTTTCTGTATACGGGATTTGTGCGCTGGTTGAACATGAGTCCGAAAATTACGCCCGATTTTTCAGCCGCTTCGTTCATCTCGCGAACCTGCTTTGTGTATACGCCGGCAGGCTTCTCGCTCATAACGTGTATTTTACGCTTAAACGCCTCTATTGCGTAAACAGGGTGGTAATAATGCGGAACCGCAATTATAACAGCCTCGATAAGACCGCTGTCAAGCATAGCCAAAGCATTGTCGAAGAGCGCAATACCCGGAGCTTTTTCTCTTGCATAGTCAAGTCTTGCCGGATTTATATCGGCAACCGCCGTAAGCTCAAGCTCAGGACAGCATCCTCCGAGTATATTGTTCATATGCCCGGTTCCCATGTTTCCTATTCCGATAATTCCTATCTTAACTTTTCTTTCGCTCATAATTTACCTTCCACTTATATTTAAATTGTTTAATCTGAATACGGATTTTTATCTGAATTATCTGTATCTAACCCAAATAAGCATACTCGTGTTTCCGCGGTTTTCAATCGAATAATACGGTATAAACACCGCCTCGCAGGGCTTAAGTTCGGCGCCGATCGGACGGTAGAGCTTGTTGTCAAAATCGTCGGAGCAGCGTCTGTATGCATTTGCGCGAACACCGATGGTGCCTTCGATTGTTCCGTCGCAGTCACGCAATGTGGCCGAATCGACAATAATATCGTGCAGGCAGTCGCCGTTATCGACCGACTCAAGGCAGTATACTAGAGGTCCGCGCTGAACCGCCGCTCTTCCGCAGTCGTACGACACTCTCGGATCCGCCTCAACAAGATACGGCTTCATCGGG
>JAQXSY010000023.1 GCA_029219205.1 Bacillota bacterium
CAGCTCCGGCGAGCGTTTTGCCGATACAATCGAGCGGATCGGCTTCAAAAATATTGAAGCTCAGCTGTTGGGCGACGAGCTTCTGAAGCGTAAAAAGGATATTCTGGGCTTGAATGTCGTCGGAGGAGCCAGCTGCTGAAAAATCCGCAGCACGTATATTGTAAATGACTGACTTTGATAAAATAAAAAATACTACCAGTCTTTTAATGAAAAAGACAGGCCGAACAATGACAGCAGCGGCAGATTGGAGTTTGAGATGACGATGCGTATCTTGAATCGATATCTTCCCGAGGATGCTGATATTCTTGATCTCGGCGGAGGCGCAGGCGCTTACACTTTTCCTCTCGCTGAGCTTGGTTACAAAATGCACTTGGCTGATCTCTGCGCTAATCTGATCGAACAAGCAAAGATCGAAGCAGTTAATCGATATGCAGAAAACATCTTTTCTTTCGATATCGTCAACGCAACAGATTTGAGCATCTATGACGACGGACAATTTGATGTCGTTCTGCTTTTCGGACCGCTTTATCATTTGACAGATGAATCCGAAAGACAACGCTGCGTCAATGAAATCAACCGTGTTCTGAAGCCCGGCGGACTCGTCTTTGCAAGCTTTATTCCCTACCTTTCGGGAAGCATTGCAATCGTCGACAGATACATCGGCAGCCCCGAACAAGTTGATGTTGAGAATCTGACCGAAGTTTTCAAAAGCGGAAAATTTCACAACAATTCAAGCAAAGGTTTTCAAGAGGGTTATTATCCGGCCTCCGACGAAATTGAACAGCTATTTAAAAACAACCGCTTTGAAACGCAGGGCATCTTTTCAATAAGAGGCTTCGGTTACGGCAGAGAGGACAGCATTTACGGCATTGATGATCCCGGGATGTTTGAAGCAATTATCAACCTTATCGAAACCACCTCCTCACGAAAAGAGATTATCGAAACCTGCGGACACGCTATGTATATCGGCGTTAAGAGCTGATCTTTTTTAAAACCGTTTTTTCGCTGCCGCATCCAAAATATTGACGGGCGCCGTTATTCGGCGCCCGATTTTTTATTGTCCGAGCATTTTTTCGATTTTATTTTTTGTTTCGGATAAACTGTCATAAATCGTTGATTTGAAATACTTTTCAACAAAATCTATTTCAAAAGCATTTCAGCTTGTATCGAAACTCACATTTCCGAGCAAAAACTTCCCGTCCGTCCCCGAATCGTTTTGGAAAGGTTGGATCAACGTAATGCCGGATGATTTGAAGAATTATATCAAAGAAGATCCGCAGTATTCGGAATGTTTCAGTTAATTATGCGCAGCCTTGCTTTATTTGCGGTTTAAATTCGTTTTTTAAAAAAACAGCATATAATTATGGGGACGGTTCCGGTAACACACGGGGCCTTCCCATTAATTATTTGCTGTTATAAAAACAGGACAAAATACTATTTTCCGAAGTACTTAAACTCGCGCGGAGTGCAGCCAAGCTTTTTTTTAACGGTTCGGGCAAAATATTTCGGGTCGTTAAATCCGCTTTCAAGTGCTGCGGATTCAACAGAAACCCCGTTTGAGATAAGGCTTTTTGCGTTGTCGAGTCTTAAATCGGTTATATATTCTATCGGCGTTTTGAGATAGTACTTTTTAAACAAAGCCCTGAAGCTCGTTTCGCATATTCCCGCGCTTTTACAGATACGGCTTACGGAAATGCCGCTGTTCTTAAAATCTGACATTATAATCGAAACCGCGTTAATAAAATGAGGCGGCAGGCTGACTCTTGCTCTGTTTTCAAAAATCGTCCCTAAAATCGAATAAAGCTTTGACATTGTGTAAAGATAGAAGCCGGCCTTTTTGCCTTTCCAGAAGATATGGCCCTGCAAAAACATTTTATAAATATCCTCTGTGTTTTCGGCAGAATAAACCTCCGGCGCAATATCATCCCTTTCGGTTATAAAATGAAATACTATCATCTCTGTATCGGTATACTGCGCGTGATATCTTAAATTCTGCGGCAGATATAAGATATCATTTGCTCCCGCGGAATATTTTGCTCCGTTTACGATAATTTCCGCATCGCCTTTAATTCTGAACGCCAGCGCCGAATAGGTTCGCGGATTTATGTCAAAGCTTCCGCCGTCCCAAAGCATATGCTCAACGCCTACAATGCTCGTTATCGGATTTTCTCCGCTGAAAAACATCTTAATCACCCTGCGTTATTATAGCATATCTTTTTTTGTATTTCAAGCGTTGAAAAATCCACCTTTTGTGTTATTTTATGAGTTGAAAAACAAAAAATCATAAGCTATAATACAATCGAAGTATAGTATGGTTGAGGTGATGAAAAGTGAACAATTATTTTATTTTAAAAAGAAACGAAAATGCGTCCGTTTTCAGCCGGATGAATAACCGGACGGTAAAAAGGCTTTGGAACAGCTTTTGTTTTTGCAACGGAGAAATTGACTTAAACACGACAGATGAAATTATTTTTCGTA
>JAQXSY010000024.1 GCA_029219205.1 Bacillota bacterium
GAGCAGAATCCGACTTCGCGTATCATCTCTATGTCGTACTTTGTGCGTTCCGAAATACGCTGCGCTTCAATGAGCTTGTCCTGATCCGTGAACCATTTCACGCGCTCGTCAAGCTCTTCCTCTATCTCCTTTATCGCGCGCTCGCGCTTTTCGTCGGTTGTCGCGTAGTGTGTCGCGGGGAATATCGCAACGTAGTTCATGATCTGAAGCAGCTCGCCCGTCGTTACGTTGATTTCGGAAATGCGTTCGATCTCGTCTCCGAAAAATTCTACTCTGACCGCTTTTCCTGCGGACGATGCGGGATATATCTCGACGGTGTCGCCGCGGACGCGGAATTTGTCACGGGTAAAGTTGATGTCGTTGCGCTCATAGTTTATTGAAATGAGCCTCCGAAGCAGCGCGTCGCGGTCCATAATCATTCCCGGACGTAGAGAAATCATAAGCTTTGTGTAATCTTCCGGGCTTCCGAGGCTGTATATGCAGGATACGCTTGACACAATTATGACGTCGCGCCGTTCAAACAGCGCCGACGTTGCGCTGTGACGGAGCTGGTCGATCTCGTCGTTTACGAGCGCGTCTTTTTCGATATATATGTCCTTGCCCGGCATGTACGCCTCGGGCTGATAGTAATCGTAATAGCTAACGAAATATTCGACTGCGTTTTCCGGAAAAAAAGCGCGGAATTCGCTGCAAAGCTGTGCTGCGAGCGTTTTGTTATGCGACAGGACGAGCGTCGGACGGTTGAGCTTTGCGATTATATTCGCCATGGTGAAGGTTTTTCCGGAGCCGGTTATGCCGAGCAGCGTCTGTTTTTCCATACCGCTCAAAACGCCTTCGCAAAGACGTTCGATTGCCTGCGGCTGGTCTCCTGTGGGTTTGTAATCTGAATGTAAAATGAACTTATCCGGCATGTTCCCGTTCCTTTCGGTATGATTAAATAGGACAATTCATATGCGTAACCAATCGTCAGGCGTTCGGCATCATTTCTTAATTGAACGCGTTATAAACATCCTTTTCAAAGTTTTTGGCCGTTATTCCCGCGCCTCCGTCGTGTTTCGAATTTTTCAAAAAGACAGCGGCGATTGAATTTACAGGGTCAACCCAGAAATGTGTGCCGTAGGCTCCGCTCCAGCCAAATGCTCCGACAGGTAAAAATGGGTAATCTTCACGTGTTATTACTCGTACTCCAAGACCCCAGCGCTCAGAACACGGCATTATTTTCTCGGACACCTGAGGGGTGGAAATCATCTTTACCGCTTTTTCTGAAAGAACACGGTTCCCATTTATTTCGCCCTTATTTAAAAGCATTTTTGCAAATGCAGTATAATCGTTAAGTGAGGAAATCAGTCCCGCGCCTCCCAAAATATGGCTTACAGGTACGCTTTCAAAAGCACACCCGGCTTCCATTTCAACTACGCAGCTCTTTTCGTTTTCCTTTGCATGCATCGGAATAATGCGCCGCCATTGATCCTCATTGGGTATAAATACCGTATCGCTCATTCCGCAGGGCTCGGTGATGTATTTTTTGACAAATTCGGAATAATCCATATCCGATATAACCTCGACAATTCGTGCAAGTATATCGAACGCTCCGGAGGGACTGTAATCTTGTTTTGACTCCGGATCAAACCAAACGCCGGCAGTTGAATAAAAATCAACTGTTCCTTTGAGCGTTTTACCGGCTTCTTCGGGAAAATCTTTTGCGATATGAGGGTCGCATACTGCGTCAGCTATACCGGAGGTATGCGTAAGCAGATGCTTGACGGTAAGCGTTGTTTTTGCTTTGCCGACTTTTTCCACATTGCCGTTTATAAGTTTTATAATATCCAGGTCTTTAAAATGCGGCAGGTATTTTTCAACGGGATCGTCAATTCCGATAAGTCCTTTGTCGTATAATGTCATTATTGCGACGGCAGTGACCGGCTTTGTCATCGACGCCATTCTGAACAGCACCGAATCGTTAACCGGAGTATTATCGTTTGCTGAAAGAGTGCCGAAATGCGCTTTATACAGCGTTTCATCCGGACTGATTACCGAAAGCGAGATCCCCGAAATATTGTTCTGGCTTATATCGTATTCGGCCCTTTTGCTTAGATTTTCCGACAAAGTCTTTATATTAAGCTTTTTCATTTTTAATATATCCTTTTAAAAATTAACTTCAAAACCCACAAACCCGAAAGGTGGGATATCGTTTAAATAAACCTTGTTTTTATCAAGATTTCCGCTTGTATTTAAAAACTTTATACCACTGTATTCAGCGTCAAGCTCTGCGATCGGCTCAATCGCGGTATCAGCAAAGAAATTCCAAAGACCGACAGCCATTGAATTCTCTTTTTTCTTGCACATTATATACAGTGCAGGATTGCCGTATACGTATGCCGGCAGCTTTATTCCCGAAAGCCACTGCGTGTTTTCGGCATATTGTCTGCTTCTCTCATAATGCTTTAAAACATTGTCTCTGTCTGAACGTGTATTGACATTAAGCACTAAAAATCTGCTTCCGTTTGAATTTTCGTAACGGTACGACATGGGCACAGTCCCCGACGGCGTTTCTGTGTCGCTCAAAACCTCTGCGCCTGCTTTCAGCTTTATATCATTGATCGGAACATCGTCTGTCAGTATGTGATTGTTGTTTTTTATAAAATGTTCGGTTTGTCCGCTGACAACGGACGCCCCGATATCTTCAATTCCCACATCTATTCCGCGTTCTGTCAGTATTTCCGCGGCGGCAATATCAATAATTAAGCCGTTTTTGAGTGCATCAAGCGACAAATTGCGTGCGTTTTCGTCAAACACAATTCCGCAAACGCCCTCTCCCGCATAAACTGTGGGTATTGTGTTGAAAGCGAGCGTTCTTGCTGCTTTTGAGAAAAACAAATCTTGTATATTGACCGAGCTGTTTACAGCCGTAGGCATGACCATATCAGAAACCTTGTTCATTGATTCATAAACACGGACGCCGTAGCACTCTTTTCCGCCGAACATCTCGTCAATTTTTGCATATGTTTTCCGATTGCGTTCGTGAAATTTCGCATAGCCTGTTTCATAGTCCGCATTTGAGAAAAAGTCTATACCGTATTTTGCAATGCCGTCAGTACATCCGGACGCTCTGATTGCCGTATCAAAGCCCTCAAGATAGCTTGCCGGGCAGTATTTTCTCGGTCTTGGATAGGCGTCTCCCTCGGCATATATCTCTATGTTATCTTTTCTTGTCCATGAGCTTTCCATTCTTTCAAGCTCAATAACATCCTGCAGGCTGTTTCCCCAGGCGTTTCTTGCCGCCCAATAGGGGGCACCGATAAGCCGAACAAGGGGCTGCGTGCGGCCTCCTGCAAGTATTTTTACAAGCTCTGCTGCGTTTGTTCCGTCAATATCCCACGAGGTCATGCACGAGCATAGACCGACTCTTATATTGGGATTTACCTCATCGACAGCCTTTCTGATATTTGCTGCAAAACTTCTGAAAGCGTCGCCGTTCGCCTTCAAATATGCGTCGCGGTATTTGTTTTTCCCGCCCGAAACAATATGCCTTTCCAGTTCCTCACGGGTGGAATTATCGCCCGTAATTCGGTTGATTTCAGCAATATGCAGGTCGCAAAGGCAAGCGGGAGAATCGCTCAGAAATCCGTAGCGGAAATCATCGTCGAAATGAATAATGTCAACTCCGGTTTTTGCAATGTCCTTTATGTAGTCAGCCGCGAAGCTTACAAAATTTTCGTCTTTCGGGCATATAAAATTTTTAATTTCCGTGCCGCTTATGGCGCGCATATTTATAAAGTTATTTTTTTCGGTAATATTAAATGCCCAGATCCAAATGCCGACCTCAAGACCGTTTTCTTTGAAAAAGCGGCAGTTATCCTTAAGTTCTTCCAAAGAAAGGCTTCGTTTATTGTAATCAAGCTCGTACTTGTCCAATCCCAGAAAAATGCGCTGTGCGTCCATTTTTCTCAGTTCTTCAAGGATACGTTGACGCCCGTTTTGCTTTATGTAGTGATGCATTATCGGAACACTGATTTTATACATTTTACCCCCTGATTATCGTTATCCTAAATACAAAATCTCTTTCAGTATCGGCAAAATACCCCTTGCCATGCGGTAAAAACCTAAGTCGTTGGGGTGGCATCCGTCTACCGTACAGCTGTCGTATTCGTCACCTGCAAAAAGAGAGTCGCCATCTATGAAATAAATGTTTTTGTCTCCTCTGTCAACTGCTTTTATAAAACTTTCCATTACTGTTGTTCGGCGCAAAGTCGCCTCGTTTATCCCTTTACTCGGGTGGGTAATCATTATGTAGGGAATATCGGGATTTTTATTTCTTATTGTTTCATACAGTGCAAAATGGGTGTTTTTCAGGTACTCGGAATTGGGCGCGTTATGATCATAATCCGAAACGAAGGCGCACATATCAAGTCCGGCCATATATTCCGCAATTTCCTTCTCTCCCATCGCTCTTCCCGAAAAACCTAAGCACAAATAATCCATATTAAGCGCGCGTGACAAAATGTTCTGATAAATATTTCCGGGTCTTGAGGCGCATCCGCCCTGAGTTATTGAGGAGCCGTAGAACACAACGGGCTTTTCATTTGCATAGACATCCGGCGTTTCCGTACGGCTTCCTTCTTTCAGTCCGATATATAACTTGGTAACAGGGTTGTATGTCGGAAAATTAATAATATAATTAACTGCTTTGCCGGTTGTATTACCGGTATAAATTATACTTTCATATCCCGTTTCTTTATCAAGGTACGGTATATATGTGCCGACAAAAAACTGCTGACCGCCGAACTCTTTGTATAAATCAAAGCCGCATCTGCCGGTGAGAGGCATCTTGGGAGAATGGGACGAGGAAGGAGATACTGCCTTTATTGCAATATAACACGAATCGGTGGAAAGCCTTACTCTTACGCCGGAGGTATTATCACAAAGGTCAGCCACACCCTCGCTGACTGATTTTGCCACCGTCCTCGGCAAACGGAGGTAGTCCTCATCAGAACTTACAATTCCGTATTTAACAAATATATCTTCTGCCGCGTCATACCAAGCAATATCTTTTTCCGAAAGCTCGGTTTCGATTTGTAATTTTCGATTAATTTCTTCAATTCTCATTTTTTAACGTTCCTAATACATTTTTTTTACTTTGAACAGCATAAGCAATGCAATCAGGCAGATTATCATCGCAATATGCCAAGTATTTATTGTTCCTTTTACAAGTAGGCTAAGCGGTTTTTGGCTGAAAGAATGTAATCAATATATACATTATCCTTCGCTGGTAATATAATACTATATATGTAATATTTTGCCGCTGTTTGTAAATTTTATATTAACAGGAGAAAAATCTATTGAATGTTATCCAAATATATGGTAAAATTGTGATAATGAGATTAAAATGCATAAAAAGAAAGGTTTTTAAACAATGAAATCCACTGGGATCGTAAGGAAGATCGACGAGCTGGGAAGAATTGTACTGCCGATTGAGATCAGAAAAACGATGGGCATCGGCACTCGCGACGCAATTGAAATATTTGTTGACGATGACAAAATCATTCTCAAGAAATATGAGCCTGCATGTATTTTCTGCGGAAACGCCGACGATGTTACATATTACAAGGGAAAGCTCGTCTGCAAAGAATGCATTGAGGCAATGCGTCACACTCATTGACAGAACGGTAAATATGTGTACTTCCAGCACTGGGGTAAGCTTTTTTAGGCTTACCCCAGTGCTATTTTAAAATATGTAATTGCGGGATTGTGCGCGGAAGCTTATTTGCCGGACTTTTTTCCGTACGGCTCCCGACAGGACCGTTTTGACGCGGACAAAAACAAATTTGGACGCAAAAAGCGGCTAAAACGGCCGCGCGCCGGACCATTTGGATCTGCGGCGCGCGTCTGAGAGTCTAAGACTTGCCAAAGGCAAGCTTATTATTTTTCTTCAAGTTTTTCGAGCGCTTCTTTAAGGGCGCGAGCAAGCTGATCGGGACATGAAGTGCTTTTGAAGCCGCAGCGTATTCCGCTGCAGCGGTCGATAACGTCCTGTGCCTTCATTCCGTCGATAAGGCGGGATACGCCCTGAAGGTTTCCGTTGCATCCGCCTTCAAACGAGACGTCTTTTACGGTTCCGTCGTCTTCAAGCGTAAAATTTATCGCTCTTGAGCAGGTGCCGCTTGTTCGGTACGAAAATTTTTCAGCCATATTACAATCCTTTTTATTATTCAGACTCCGGAATATGCCGCAAAGCCTCCGTCTACCGGGACGACAACGCCGTTGACGAAGCCGGACGCGTTGTTGTCAACCAGCCAGAGCAGCGTTCCGATAAGATCGTCGGTTACTCCGAAACGGTTCATGGGCGTGTGCGCGAGTATCTTCTGACTGCGCGCGGTGTAGGTTCCGTCGGGGTTTATAAGCAGATCGTGATTCTGGTTTGTGAGGAAAAATCCGGGAGCGATTGCGTTTACGCGAATGCCGACCTTGGCAAAATGAACCGCGAGCCACTGTGTAAAGTTTGAAACCGCCGCTTTTGCGCCGGAATACGCGGGAATTCTGGTGAGCGGTCTGAAAGCGTTCATGCTCGAAACATTCAAAATTACCGCGTCGCCCTTTTCAGCCATGTCCTTTGCGAAAACCTGAGTCGGAAGCAGCGTTCCGAGGAAGTTGAGGTTAAATACGAATTCGATGCCCTTCGGGTCGAGGTCAAAGAAGGTCTTTATACCCTCGGCTGCTCCGGAAAGGTCTTCGGGATCGAGCGTGTCCTTTGAGGTTGTGCCTTTGGGGTTGTTTCCGCCGGCGCCGTTGAGAAGTATATCGACGGTTCCGAATTTGACGAGAATCGTCTCGCGCGCGGCTTCGAGGCTTTCTTTTTCAAGTACGTTTGCGGCTACCGCAATCGCTTTTCCGCCGTCGGCGATTATTTCGTCAACGACCTTCTGAGCCGCCTCCGGTCTGAGGTCGCATACTGCGACGTTTGCGCCGCACGCGGCGAGAGCTTTTGCAAATTCCGAGCAGAGTACGCCGCCGCCGCCTGTTACGAGCGCGGTCTTGTTGCTGAGATCAACATTAAACGGAAGTTTTGTCATTTTTTTCGCCTTGCCTTTTTTTAATTCGAAAATTTTTTATTCAACGCCGTAAGCGATTGTCGTCATGAGCGCAAGCTCCGCTTCCGACGTGTCGAGCCTTGAATACTGTACGACAACCGGCACGCTGCTTTCAATCAGCACAGCGTAAGGAACGTCGCGCTTAACCGGCTTTCCGTCGCTGTTTGTCAGCTTGTCCATGCGGATGTGGTGAGTACGGCGCGCCGCACAGAACGACGAATAACTTTCGTCCGGGTCGCGGTCCTCGTAAAAGAATGTGAACGAGATCTTCGCGTCCTCTTCCGAGGTGTTTACGACGCATATTGCCTCGTGGCTCAGGCTGTCGTTTTTCGAAACTGACTGAAGGTATGTGTCCGGAATGAGCCAGACTTTTTTACCGTATGTTTTCATCTTTTCGTCAGCGCGGACGGTTTTGCCGGCCGCGTCCTTTCTTGTTTTTTATTTGCTTAACAGAATGCCGCAAAGCGCGTCTCCGCTGCGTGCGATGAATTCTGCGCCGCTTGCCCTGAGTATTTCCTCGCTTCTGTATCCCCATGATACGCCGACCGCCGTCATTTTTGCGTTTTTCGCAAGCGTCATATCGACGTCCGAATCGCCGACCAGCGCAATTTCGCATGGGTCAAGCCCCCATTTGTCCGCTATGTAAAGCGCGCCCTCAGGCGACGGCTTGTGCGGGAACGAGGGGGAAGCGGGCGGATCGGAATGTCCCATGACCGGGTCGAACGAACCGTGCGCAAACAGTTTGTCTATGAGCGCCTTGACCATGTTGTCCTGTTTGTTTGAAAATACCGCCGTTCGTACCGAGGCTTCGTTCAGCTTTTTTACCGTCTCTACAACGCCTTCATACGGCACTGTGGTTTCGTTGTAGTGCCTCTCGTAGCACTTTTTATAATCTGCGTACGCTTCATCTATGAATTTGCTGTCCGTTCGGTATTCGGCGGGGACGCAGCCTTTTACAAAGTCGCGCGCGCCGTGGTTTATGCTGCTTAGTATGCCGGCGGTGTCCTGTTCGGGCAGTCCGCGGGATCTGAGCATTTCGTTCATGGCGGCGCGCAGGTCGTCGAGCGTGTAAAGCAGCGTGCCGTCGAGATCAAATATTACGCCTTTGAATGTTTTCATAGATTTTTTACTGTCGCTTTTCTTCGGCTTTTCTGCAAGCCGCGTTTTCCCGGCGCGGGTTACGGTTTGTTTGCCTGCCGGTAAAGCGGCTGCGCCGGTTCTTTGATTTTTTTATGAAAAATTACACATTGAAGCGGAAGAGCGTCACGTCTCCGTCGCGCATAACGTAATCCTTGCCCTCGCTGCGCACGAGTCCCTTTTCCTTTGCGGCGTTCATCGAACCGCAGGCGATGAGGTCGTCGTAGCTTACGATTTCGGCGCGTATAAAGCCCCGTTCAAAGTCTGAATGTATTTTTCCGGCAGCCTGGGGCGCCTTTGTGCCGTTTACGATTGTCCAGGCGCGGACCTCCTTCGGACCGGCGGTCAGGAAGGATATGTAGCCGAGCAGCTTGTATCCGGCCTTGATGAGGCGGTCGAGACCGCTTTCGGCAAGCCCGAGATCCTCCAGAAACACCTTCTTTTCGTCGGGATCAAGCTCGGCGATTTCGGCTTCGATTCCGGCGCATACCGGCAAAATCTCCGCGCCCTCGGAAAGCGCAAATTCCGACAGCTTCCGATAGGATTCGTTCGACTGAAGATCCGAGGCAATCTCGTTCTCTCCGATATTTGCGATATAAATGACCGGCTTCATGCTGAGCAGAGGCACTTCGTTCATAACCGCAAGCTCTTCGGGCGTGTAATCGAGCGCGCGTGCCGAAGTTCCCTCCTCAAGCGCTTTCATTACCCGTTCAAAGAGCTTAAGCTCGCCTTCGAGCGTTTTGTCGCCCTTCATGAGCTTTCTTGTGTGGTCCATGCGGCGCTCAAGCACCTCCATGTCGGAGATGATAAGCTCCATATTGATAATATCAACGTCGCGCATGGGATCGACGCTGCCTTCAACGTGGATAATGTCGCCGTTTTCAAAGCAGCGGACGACATGGATTATCGCGTCCACCTCGCGGATGTGCGACAGGAATTTGTTTCCGAGCCCCTCGCCCTTTGACGCTCCGCGCACAAGTCCGGCGATATCCACGATCTCAAGGACGGCGGGGGTGTATTTTTCGGGCGAATACATCTGCGCGAGTACGTCGAGCCGTTTGTCCGGGACGGGAACCATCCCGACGTTTGGCTCGATCGTACAGAAGGGGTAGTTTGCCATTTCCGCGCCCGCGCTTGTTATGGCATTGAAAAGAGTGCTTTTGCCGACGTTCGGAAGTCCGACGATGCCGAGTTTCATATCATTTATTCCTTTTAATAAATTAAATAAAAATCAAATTATATTATACGCTGCTCTCGCGGACTTTTCAAGTGGAGCGCGTTATTTTCCTTGGGTTTTTGAGGTTGTTATATATGATTAATCAAAATAAAGGTCGTAAATCTTGGAAAGCTTTTTGTTTACGTTTCTGGTGTTTCTGTTAACACGTGTGGAAAGGTCGTTTGTGCCGCTCTCTATGCAGTAACGGTAGAAGTACGGCATTTCAAAAAGCTCCATGCTGTAAATGAACGAAAATTCAAAGTCGGAGGATTCGTAAATCAGATCGACCATCTTCGCAGTTTCCGGGTCTTCGGAATACTTGTTTTTAAGCGCTTCATCGTAGAATACCGGAATGAGGTTGAGGTAGGTGTACTTAGCAAAAGCGTCGGTAATGATGCTTACAAAGTCCATGTCTTCTTCGGGAAGAGTGACCGGAACGCACCAGAGTGATCCGCAGTCCAAAACAAGTGAGTGATATTCAGCCTGATCTTCGTTATATTTCGGGAAGGGAAGAATTCCGTATGCAAATTTTGTCTTGCGGAGAGAATCGAAGGAGTTAAGAAGTCTGCCGGGCAGGAAAACTATGTTTCCGGTCATGAACGATTCGCCGTACATATCAGCGGTTCCTGCAGTGCCGGGGTTGTTCCATGTCAGATCAATGACTTTGTCGAGGGCCATAAGGGTTTTTTCGCTGAGCAGGGAGATTGAAAGCTCGTTTGCTTCGTTAACTGCGGTTGTGCTCTCGCCGAACGCAGTTATCCATGAGTCGTTTGCTGCGTTGAGTCCGTATGCATATCCGAAAATGTCTCCCTTGCTGCGCTCTCCGTCGCGGTCAAGGTCTCTGTACATGGTTTTGATAGTTTCGGATAAATAATCAATCGTCCACTTGCCTTCGTTTACAACATTGTATATTTCTTCCTCTGACAGACCGAAGTCGGGGAGCAGCTCCATATTGAAGAAGATAACTCCGAGGTTCTGTATCATCGAGGGGTCCATAGAGCCTGCAATTCCGAAGAGCTTGCCGTTAATCTCGGTACGGTCGTTGAACCGGGCCTGCCACCACGGCTCGTTCATTGATATGTATTCAAAATCGTTCCAGTTATAGAGGCACTTCTGCATAAGAGGAATACAGAACATGTTCTGCGTGCTGCCGAACAGGTCGTATACGTGTTCGTCGGTAAGCGCAAGGTCAACAAGATGCTGGTAGCCGCGGCGGTCGTCGTATGATTTTGTGTCTATTTTGAGGTCTATGTCAAAATACTCCGAAACGTCAAGGTTGCGTTTATAAACAGCCTGGCTCGTTATGTCCTTTGCGCTTTTGTCGGCAACGAAGCTGTCGTAAAGATAGTCGAAGCCTATTCCCATGCTGAGGGTTTTTCCGTCATAGGTCTCTGAGGGAAGATATGAGAAAATATCTTCTTTTGTCTCTGCTTCGGTGGTTGTTTCAGTCTCGTTGTTTGGCGTGTTGTTCGCGCATGATACTGCTGCGAGCAGCATGGCGAAGACGAGAAAGATTGCTAGGGTTTGGGTGAGTTTTTTCATTACAGAATAATCTCCATTCTTAAATTTTTTTATATTTATTTTTTTTGTAAACTTTATTTGCTTCCGCTCTCCGCCGCGGCGTATATGCCAAAACCTCACCGGACGGGGACTTTTTAAAAAAACGTATCCGCCCGAAAAATCGGGCCGGGTTTGTATGTACGTTTTTTTTCGAAACCGGGAACGCCGTGCAAAAAAAGCGTTCCCGGTGCGTGCGGCGTTTGTGTCGTGCATTCGCGCCGCGCCTTTTCACTGCTTAATGTGATTTGGTTAAGGCATTGCCGGAGACTCGCCGGTTCCGGGAATGTTTCCGGAGACTGCGTCGGTCGTCGGCGAGTTTGTACCGGGTGTGTTAGTACCGGGTGCGTTAGTGCCGGGTGTGTTGGTGCCGGGTGTGTTGGTGCCGGGTGTATTTGTGCCGGGCGTGTTAGTGCCGTCTGTGTTGCCTGTGCAGGCACAGAGAGTCATTGTAATCAGACATGCCGTCAGAATCAGGCATATTATTTTTTTCATAAACATTAGCCATACCTTTCATTGTTTTGCCGATAGTATGGCTTCTTGTACGCGCTAATATTTATGCAAAATTTTTCCAATCAGTGCAAACACGGCGAACGCGGCAATATTTACGCATACAACGCTCGCGCCGGCAGGCGTTTCAAGAAAATACGATGCGGCGATGCCGGACGTAAAACAGACGACCGAGACGAGCGCGGAGCATATTATGACCGGACGGAACCGGCTGAACACACGCATCGACGAAAGCGGCGGAAAAATTATCAGCGCGGAGATAAGCAGCGCGCCGACAAGACGCATACCCAAAACAATCGTGAACGCGGTGAGCACGGCGAGCATCATATTGTACAGTTCCGCGTGAATACCCGCCGTACGGGCGAAGGTCTCGTCGAAGGTGACGGCGAAAATGCGGTTGTAAAACAGAACGTACAATATGGCAACGACGGAACACAGTACGGCGCTTAAAATCATGTCGTCGCGGCTGAGCGCGAGCACCGAGCCGAACATGTAGCTGTTCAGGTCGGTATTTGCTCTGGGAGAGAAAGACAGCGCGGTTACTCCTACGGCAAGCGAGCCGGTTGAGATGAGCGCTACGGCACAGTCTCCGCCGAATCTGCCCGACGAGCTTATTCTCAGCAGCAGGAACGCCGCGGCGACAACTACCGGCAGCGCGACGTAAAGCGGTGCAAAATTCAGAGCCGAGGCAACGGCGAGCGCACCGAAAGCGACATGGGAAAGCCCGTCGCCGATCATAGAGTAGCGCTTGAGCACAAGACTTACACCGAGAACCGAGGAACAAAGCGAGAGCATGACTCCTGCGGCGAGCGCGCGCACGAGAAAAGGCAGCGAAAGCATTTCCTTAATTGTTTCTGTCAATTGAATTTCCTCCCGCATAGCTTTTTCCGGCGTCGCTGTTCAGGTATCCGGAGGTTTTGCCGAAGAAAAGCGGCGTGTGGTGAAGGTGAAGTATATGGGTAGAATACTTAACCGCGTTTGGAATGTCGTGCGTGACCATAATCACCGTCATGCCTTCCCGGTTGAGCTTTTTTATCAGATCGTAAAGCTCGGCGGTTACCAGAGGGTCGAGGCCCGCGACGGGTTCGTCGAGCAGCAGAAGCGTTTTTGCCGCGCAGAGCGCTCTTGCAAGCAGAACGCGCTGCTGTTGTCCGCCCGAAAGCTCCCGGAAGCTTTTGTTTGCAAAGGGAGTGATCCCGAGACGTTTTATATTTTCGTCCGCCATGGCTTTTTCATGCTTTGAATAAAACGGACGCATACCCATACGGTTAAGGCAGCCGGACAGAACAACCTCGCGTACGCCCGCGGGAAAATCCTTCTGCGCGGCGCTTTGCTGCGGAAGATATCCGATTTCGTTTCGCTTAAGTCCGTCGCCGTATTCGATTTTTCCGGCGGCCGGAGCCTTGAGCGAAAGCATCGCCTTGACGAGAGTGCTTTTTCCGGAGCCGTTTTCTCCGACGATACAGAGATAGTCGCCCCGGCTGACCTCAAATGAAAGTCCGTCGAGAACGGTTGTGTTTTCGTAGGAGAGTCTGAGATTTTCGCATTTTATAAGCGGCATTAATTAAGCGCTCCTCTCAGGGTCTCAAGATTTTCTTTCATTAAATCGATATATGTGATTCCCGATTTGAGCTGATCCTCTGTAACGGAATGGCAGCTGTGCAGCATTTTTACAACCGCGCCGGTTGCGTCGGAGATCGCGTCTGCGATTTTGCGGTTGGAAAATTCGATGCAGAAGACGGTGGTTATCTTTTCGCTTTTAACCATTTCGATAAGTGAAGCGACGACCGCAGCGCTCGGCTCGGTTTCCTCGGCGCATCCCGGAAATGCCGAGTGACAGTCGAGACCGTATTTCTCGGCGAAGCACGCAAACGGGAAACGGTCGCCGAAAACGAGCGTTTTCGTCTTGGCGGACGCAAACATGTCGCGGAATTCGCCGTCCAGCAGACGAAGACTGCTTATATACCCGTCGGCGTTTTTTGAAAATTCGTCAGCATATTCCGGATACAGCTCGGAAAGTCTGTCGCGGATTGCCGACACAATCAGAATTGCGTTTACCGGAGAAGTCCAGACGTGTTCGTCGTCGTGATCGTGGCCGCTGTGGACGTTTTCGCCGTCGGTGCTGCCGGATTTAACGCTTGTCTGCGTTTCGGTATGGCAGGCGTCGGCCATTTTGAAAACCGGTACGTCGTTGTCAAGGGAATCGATGAGCTTTTCCGCCCAGCTTTCGGATTCGCTCCCGTCGCAGACAAACAGACCGCACTGCGATATTTTAATCATATCTTTTGCGGTCGGCTCATATGAATGAGAACTGTTTCCCGGAGGAACGAGAAGAACGGTTTCGACGGCGTTTCCGCAGACGGCGCGCGCAAAATCATAGCCGGGAAAAGACGTTGCGACAACGGTCGGCTTGCCGCTTCCGACGTTGTCCGTGCCGCATGAAAAAAGAACAACCAAGACCAGCGCGGCGGCAAGACACGCGGCTGATATTTTCAGCAGTTTCATTTTGTGGTTTTTCCTTCCCAACATTTTGAGCAGAAGCCGTCTATAACGGTCGCTTTATTAATCGGGCGGAAGCCGTGATCCTCGGTTATGTGCCGTTCCGCCTCCCTCATTTCGCCGCAGTTCATATGGACGATTTTTCCGCATACGACGCAGTGCAGGTGAAAACGGCAACTGCAGCCGTCGTCCGAAAGACGGTAGGCGCTGCCTTTTCCGTCGGCATGGGAGCATTCGAGCACGCCTTCGTCAAGCAGCCGTTTAAGCATACGGTAAACGGTTGCGTCTCCGACGGCTCCGCAGGCAAGGTTGATAACGTCGCGCGAGGTCAGCTCGCGGTCGCGGTTGTTTGCGAACAAGCCGATAATAAAATCGCGCTGTTTTGTATTGTATGAATTTTTTCTGACGCTTATGTTGCGCGCCCCCAATTTGATAGTTTCTGTCAAATTATCATTATAGCACAAAAATGACAAAAAATCAATAGTAAAATAAAAAATGCGTCCGGGCACGGGAAACACCGTACCCGGACGCGCAGGACAAAATCAGTCCTGCTCCTTTTTTGAGATTGCGCCGCCGATTATTCTTGCAACGTCGACGCCGGTCTCGCCGAAAATGTAGACGCAGAGCGCGGACAGCCCTTTGCCCACAAGTTCAACGGTATCCGCGGAAAGCGAGTCTCTGAATACCGAAGTCAGAATCGCTCCGGAAAACGCGATGACCGCCGCCCAGAGCTTGCGCGAGGAAAGCTTTGCTTTCCAGTCGATTTTGTTCATTGATTTATGTACCTCCGATAATAAATTTGCTGCGTATTCTTTCATAACAAAGCGAAAGCCGCTTACAGGCTGCCGGGTTTTAAATTTTCAGTCCGGCTGCGCGGGCTTTTGAGACGTATCTTTGCTCATAAGCCACATTCTGTACAGAAAAACGAGCGCCATTTCGCGCGTACAGGGCTCGCGGAGACGGAGATCTCCGATTTCGTCGCCCAAAATAAGCTTTGAATCGAGCGCCCAGCGGAGCGCGTCCTCGGCCCATTTTGACGGTACGCTGTCCGCGCCGGCTTTTGAGGAGAGGTCGGAATCGGTTCCGGAGTCTGCTGCGGCGCCGGGCAGGAATTTCTGCTGCTTCAGAAACGGAGCGGGGTCAAAGGCGGCGCCGTTTTCGCGCATTTCAAAGTGCAGGTGTACGCCGGTGCTGTAACCGGTCGTGCCCATTTTTCCGATGGGTTCGCCCTTTCGTACGGTCTGCCCCGTATATACAAATACCTCGCTTAAGTGTTTGTATACCGTAGAGAAACCGCCTCCGTGGTCGATGACAACATAATTGCCGCTGTAATCCCTCACCGGAACTTTGTCAAGGGATTTTGTTATTGCCCACGACCAGGTACAGTCGCCGCGTACCTCGGTCACTTTGCCCGGAGCAAGCGGCAGAATATCGACTATGCCCCAGGATATTGCGTCCTGAAGGTCGATGCCGTAATGCGCCGCGCCGGCTTTGCCGGTAACCGGATCGGTGCGTACGCCGAACGGCGACGATACCCAGGCGGCGCGCGAGGAAATAACGGGACAGCCGTATATAACGCTCATGCCGCGCCTCCCGAGGAAAACCACGCCACCGCCGCGGACACAGCCGCCGCCAGCAGCGCCGACGCGATACGGTCGAACCAGGCGCCGGGGCGCTTTTCGGCGTCGCGCAGGCGGACTTCATGGTCGTCGAGCTGCTTGTTCACACGTTCAAGCGTAAAAACTGTCTGCGAAATGAGGCTGGCGGTTGTGTCGCCCTGCTTTTCAAGCTCGGTTATGCGTTCTTTGTCCCGTGCGAACCGTTCGTCGCATAAATGCGGACGTTCGCATTCGTTTGACATTGTTATCACCTCTTAAATAATGTTGAGATGTTGAAAACTCAGATCTGTCGCGAGTCTATATACCAGAATCCGTCGCAAAAGCAGTTGCCGTCCGCCTCGCCGCGGACCTTTTTAACAAAGCATTCGTCAAGCGAATCGGCGTAAAGCCAGTACAGGGAGTAACTGTTGGAGGCCGTGTCGCGTACGGCGTAGATAATTCTGTCGTTTGACGTTAATGTGTTGTTCTCGGAGCCGGTTGAGCCGAACACCAGATATGTGCTTGGCGGTTTGTTGAAGCTGCTTAGAACGGTGGTGTTTGTAAGGGTAAAAATACCGTTTGAGTAGGTAAAGCCTCCGCCGCAGATGCGCGTGGAGCTTCCCAGCGAAAGAGAGGAGGTTTTTTTATTTTCATATTTGCCAAAGGATGGAACAGAAGGGAGCAAAACGCCTGTTTTACGGCTCATTCTCATTCAATATCACCTGCCGCAATCCACTGATCCGCCGCGACCTGCTTCAGCGCTGTGCATCCGTACTGATTTGCTATGTTAACCGGGTCGGCGCTTCCGTTTATCAAAGCGGCGGACAGCGTGACCGTGCCGGTTCCGTAGCGGCAGACTTCAAGCTCCGTGCCGACGTCAAGCCCCGACGGAAAAGTCAGGGTAACGCTTTCTTCGGAGTTGACGAGCTGCATTGTGCCTGCGTCGGAGCTGCCGATCGTTTTCGATTCCGTAACCGAAACGATATGGCTCTGTGCCTGCGCCGGGGAAAGCTTTGCGTTTGAATCGAGCGAAGCGACGCCTCCTGCCGCTCCTTTCGAAGCGGGCGAAAGAAAGTCCGCGTCAGCTTCGGCGGCATAGAGAACGCCCGAGCCGTTTGCCTTGACTATGCCGGAAAGGGTGCCGAGCAGCATTTCGAGCAGCTGTGCGGCGGTTATGTCGCCGGGCTGCGCGGCAGAGGAACCGATATTGCCCTTTACGGTTTTTGCCGCCATATCGGCGAGCTTCGGATTTGTGACCGAGCCGGGCGCGAGAGACGCGCTTCCAAGCTGTCCGCTGACGCCCCCTGCCGTCTCCGCGTAATCGACAACCGCGCCGATGCCGTCGATGAGACTGCTTACAAATCCGCAGACTGAAGCGTCGGAGCGCAGGTCGGTTATCATCTGATCGGTGACCGACGACGCGCCAGCCGGAACGCTTACCTTTGCGACAACAAGGTCCCAGATATCGCCCGACCGTTCGGGAAGCGAGCCTGCTTCGGGGTCGGTAATCCAGATCAGGTTTATCTCGCCGAGTCCGGTGTCCAGCCGCAGTACGGCGTAGTAATCGTGCGGAACCGAGTCGGAAGAGAACGTATGATACTCCGTGTCGTCGTCGAACGCGAAATAGCCGTTGATAAACGCCGAGCCGGGACGTATCTGAACCGTCATGCCGGCGGACGAGAGGACGGAAAAGTTTGCGGAGGGTCGAAGCAGCACGCCGTTTCCGACAAACGACGAAAAGTATCTTGCGAAGAAGTCTGCGGTCTGCGCCTTGTTATAGACGCGGATGCCGTTTACCTCCGTATAGCTTGTGCTGTCGAATAATCCATATCTTAACATATTTATAACAACCTTTCTTTTAAGTTACGGCGAAGAGAACGCCGCGAAAAGCTCATCTGTACCGGAACCCGACGTAAAGACCGTTTCGCAGAGCCGGAGATTTTCGGACACGCCCGCCTCGGGTATTTCGCAGCAGCAGACGTCGCCCAGGTCAAAATCGCGTCCCAAAAGCATGCCGTGTCTCAGATCGACAAGCCCCGAAAAGCTTACGGAGCGTTTTTGCGAGGCGAGCCGTTCCCTGCCTTTTCCGGCGAGAAGACGGCTGTATTCCTCGTCGGAGAGCGCGGTCGAAACGCCGTTTGCGTCGGTGGAAAAGCGGGATATACCCGAGGAGGAAACAAAGGTTTCGCGCCGGTCGGTGCCGGCTCCGTCGGAGGTTACGGTAACGGTGAGGCGGCTGCCGGACGAGCTTTGACCCGAGACGTAGGCGACGTTGCGCCGGGGGGCGTCGTTTACGCTGTACTTGCAGTTTATAATGCTGCCGAGCGACGTTGAGAACACGGCGGGCGGGTATGTACCCTGCGGCTGAGTTCGGTCTGCGCCTTTAATTATGTCAAAGAGCAGCTTTTCCTCATTTGCCGAGTATCTGAGACTGTAACTCATACCGAAGCTGCCGAGCGTTGAAAAGAGAAACTGTGACAAACTCGAGGAATAAGCCTGGGCGGTTACGGTTTCGGTATAGCCGTGAGACTCTGCAAGGGCAAGATGAGGAACGGCGCGGCTGCCGCTTGCGGCAAAATCTGTTACAAGCGAGCGGACGCCGTTTTCAAGCAAACCGTCGATCAGGACCGGACGGTCGAGCGCGCGGAAGGCGAGCAGCGATTCCGCGAGCCTGCCCGAGAGAACAAACGACTGCGAGCCGTCCTTTCCGGAGCGCACGGAGCGCTTTTCAATGAGCGCGCAGCGGTCGTCAGAGGGATTGTAGACATATCGCGCGGCAAATGCTGCGGAACGGTATTTTTCGGGGAGGGTAAGTTCAAAATCTCCGAAGGAGAAGAAGCGGCGCCGCCAGACGAGCGATGTGAAATCGTCGGTTATGCCGCATACGGCGAAGTCTGCGTCGAGAAACATCAGATCCATAGTCATTATATGCCGAGGTAGCTGTTATTGAATACGACAGTTACGCTCAGCGCCTCCTCTCCTTCTTCGGAGCCGTAGCAGACGGTTGATTTGCCGCGCGGAAGCGTAAAGAAAACGCTTGTCCGGTCGAAACAAAAGCAGGGGACTCCGTTTTTTTGAATGAATTTGTCGCCGGGGACGGTCCGGACCGTAAAAACGTCGCCCTCCTTCATCGTATCAATAATACGGATTACGCTGCCGCAAAGCGAAAGATACGGATTTTTCACTCTTCCCGAGGCACTCAGCGATGCGGTGAAGCCGGCGTCGGTGTCGCCGCGGTTGTTTACGACAATTTCATTTGTGACAGTAACAAGCCCCGCGGCCGCTCCGGCGCCGGTATACGATACGAACGGAAACGCAAACATAGGGAGGGTTTTTGTGCCGCTGACGCCGGTGTCGTCGGGATCGGAGAAGTAAGGATAGGCGCAGAACAGTCTGAGCCGTACGCGCAGCATATCGTAAAGGGTGGGCTGAATAAACTCCGCCTCTTCGACAGAGCAGCGTATCGTGCGCGTCTTGCCGCCGCGGCACACGGTGAGCAGGCAGTCGTCCTTGGGATTTAAGAACGAGATTAAAACCGACCGCATACGCTCCGATTCTTCCGGAACGCTGACCTCGAGCAGCATGTCGATGCGTCTCGGGGCAAGACGCTTTCCCATAACTACCGCGCCGTCAAATCGTGAATCTTCTTCAAAAAAAATCCGGTACGAGCCGCTTGATGTGCCGTCCAGCGAAATGGGACGCAGTATCTCGCCGCGTCCGATTCCGACGCTGACTCCGCCGGAGGAAAGGGCCATTGAAAAAACAGGCGCTTTGTTCATTCGTCGTTCCTCCCGCATACGGAGGCGAGCTGCTTTCGCCGGAAAGCGCCGTACTCGTCGCAGATATGGGAGATTACTCCGGCGGCGCAGGCGGTGTCCGGCGCGCGTCCTGCGAAAATGTATTTCGACGCGCCCTTTCCGAGCAGCTCGTCGATGATGTACAGCAGAAATCCGCAGACGTTTTCATGTCCGCTGTCGGATGCGCGCTCTTCGCATTCAAGCGACAGGCGGCGCAGCGTTTTGTCAAACTCGTCGGAAACCTCTATGTCAAAGGTGTACTCGCCGATATCGAGCGAAAGAATATTCGATGTGAAATTATACATGACAGACTCTCCTTTCATGAGCCCGAGAGGACCGCTTTTATATGCTTCAGACGGCTGATTCGGGCGCGGCATTTTTTTACGGATTCGACTTTATACAAATTCCCGTACGGACCGCGCACAAAGTCGCCGGGAGACAGGGTAAAACAGCCGACTCCGCCGCATTCGTAAAACTCGGCCGGAGAGACAAACCGCTTTTTCAGGGCTTTTGCGGAGCGTTCGGGGATATAGAGCACGGCTTTTGAGGAAGGGGAAAGTTCCGAATCGCCCGAGGCGGAGCGTTCGCTTACAAATCTGACGCCGGAGAGGACGGTGGTGATTTCGGCGGAGCGTCCGTCCGAGTCCTCGGGCAGCCGGTTGATAACGGTTACGGAATCCGAAAACGTATTTATCATAAACGCGGCCTCCTCAGACAGAAACGCGCGCAAGCCGGCTCATATAACCGTTTTTGCGGAGCAGAGAAACGGTAACGGCGGATACGGGAATGCCTCCGACGCTTTTTATACGCGACGCTCCGGTGTTTAAACGGTTGTTGCCGATGGAATAGTCGCCGATTTTTTCGTTGAATCCGCCGAGCGCGATCGTTATGCCCGCCTCCGCGTCCTCGGAACCGTGCAGGTATAGCATTTCAGTCTGGTATGCGGCGGCACGGAGCACAAAATCGGCGGAGGGGTCGTCGAAGGGACGGCTGATCAGCGCGTCGATAACGTCGGACGCGGCGCGCGAGAGCGCGTTGAATTCGTCCTTCGGCACAAGCGCTCCGCCGAAGGTTTCGGAGTAGTATTCGTAGTCTATATAAGCCATACGGCCGCCTCCTTATTTAGGCTCGCGGCGGAAGCTGTAAAGCGGCGCGCCGCCGGGATAAAGCGGATCGGAACCGGAGCCGCCCGGGCGGGCCGGAGCGGAGAAAACGGGAAGCGTACCTGCGGGAGGCTTCGGCTCAAAGGCATAGGGGTCAAGCTCGCGCAGCTCGGCTATGGCGGTTTTGAAGTCGCAGCCGGGAACGGAGAGACGCTTTGAAGCGGCTTCAAGCGCGAGAGGAGAGGTCATGCCGGCCTTTTTCAGCTCCGCTTCGGCTTCTTCCGTGCGCAGTCGGAGCGCCTCGGCTTCTCTCAGCGCTTCGGCTTCGGCACGTGCGGCGGCAAGGGAGGCTTCAAGCTCTTCCAGTCGTCCGGCTTCAAAAGCTTTTGCCGCCTCAACGCCCCTGCCGTATTCCGCCATAACCGCGTCCACAGCCGTTTTGTCAAGACCCAGCCCTTCAAGAAATTCTCTTTTCATATAATAATCCTTTCAGTTTATAAGAATAAAAATAATAAAGGCAGGCATTACGTTCCGTCGGGCGCGATACGCCACTTGCTGCGGTATTCGTCGCGTGTGCGTACGCCGGCGCTGACCTCCTCAAGATCCGCCGAGCGTTCGGTAAGCGAATCCGCAAGCACGCTGTCTCCGAAGGAAAATGTGGGCAGGCATACGCCGGAGGGGCCTATGGAGTAAAGGTCGCAGAGAGCGGAGCAGGCGTCGCAGAGACCGCGGAGCGCACTGCCGAGCGACTGCTGTATATCGCGTACGGTGACGTAGGTGCGCTGACGGGAGGTTCGGATTTCGGTAGCGGTAAGCGCGGATACGTTCGGGTCGGAGAGAGTGCCGCGCGCAAGGCCGACGCCGTCCTCGATAAACATTATCATGCGGTTAAGACCGTTTATTATAGACACGTCGCGGAGCGCGGGAGAGAAGGTTGAAAGCGGCAAAGCGGGGCTTGAAAGAGAATCGAGCGCGTTCGGACGGAACAGGCGTTCCTTGCCTTCGGGAAGCACGGGCTTGCCGTCCCTGCCGGGGAGAAAAACGTCATCGGAGGCGTCAACCGCAAGCTCGCCGCCTTCAAATTCCCACACAAGACGCGAAAACTGACGGTCGGCCTCGTTGATAAGCGGCACAACCTTGGAGAACACAGACGCGCCGAGCGGCGAATAAGGATCGTCGGCGACGCCTCCGGGCATACAAAAATACGAAAACAGAGGCGTTTTAAGTCCCTTTATAAACACAGAAGGCGCGATGCCGCTCCACGCGGGCACGGATGACGGAGGCAGCGCGGACATAATGTCCTTTGGAACACGCCCCTGCCAGACGCGGTTTTCGATAAGACAGCCGTCGGGGAGCATGGTATGCTTTTCTTCGCGTACGTAGTCGCAGCCGCCGGATACCGCGTGATCGTAGAAGCGCGCGGAAACGATTTCACCGGAGCCGCCGGCGGCGTCGGGAACAAACGCGCCGGGCAGCACGCAGGAGACCGAGATGCAGCTTCCGTTAAAAACGGGTTTAAACATAACGCCGCCGCAGGCGCAGGCGTATTCGGTATAGATTCGAAGAGAAGAAAGGAACGGACTAAGCTGCCCTCCGACAAATGCGGTTCGCGGACCGGCAGAGAAGGAGCATTCAAGCTCGCCGGTGACGAGCCGGGCGAATTCTGCGGAAACTGAGGCTGCGAGACCGAGCAGAGTCGGTTTGCCTTCAGCTGCGGCGCCGCCGTAGATTGAAAACCAGCGCGAGGCTCGGTCGAGCGCCCGGTTGACCGAGCCGGGACTGAATGCGCCCGGCAAAAGCGCTTCGGTGACCGGCTCCGGAACGGCGGAGGGTGTTTTTGTGATGTCCTTGCTGCGTTTTAAAAGATCGAAAATAATAATACCCCCTAAAAAAATCAGATACACGCCGAGGGTGCGGGTAAATACTGAGGTATAAGCTCAGGCGGCAGGCGTAAAAATAAGCGACATTCCGTCATCGGAAATAACCGCCGTGCCCTCCTCTTTGTCGCTGTGCAGACGGAAAGTGCCGGAGCAGCGGAGCATACCGTTTAAGTCAAGGCAGCTGCGGCCGGCAACGGCGGTATACACGGCGCTTTTGCAGGGGTAGGTTTTGCCGCATTCTCCGCCCTCGGGCTCGTAAAGGATAACGAGACATCCGGAGCCGGACGCGCCGTTTAAGAGAGCGAACAGATAGGCGCTGAGCGCGTCGGAGGGATGAACGACAAATTCAAAATCAATCGAGGGAGACAAACCGACGATATCGGTCGATTCAAAGGGATCGTCTGCATAGCGCCTGCGGTTTTCAAAGGGAGAAAAGCGTTTTGAAAGCTTGGTAAAGAAACGCATACGGACGGCGCGCGGCGTTTCGGAGGGCAGGAGCATAAAGCAGGGACGGGAGCCGGGAGTGATTACGGATTCTTTCACTGCTGCGCCTCCTCTTTGAGTTCACGGTCGAAAAGCAGCTCAAGAGACGCCGAATATTCGTCCGTGCCGCCGGGATACGAATTTGAAAGGCAGGGAGGCGACGTAACTATAATGCCAACGGGAACGTCGCCGCCCGAAAGGTCGGGCAGAGTCTGCATCAGGTCGTCGCAGAGGGAGGTTAGCAGCTCAAGCGCGGCAAACGAATCGGAGCTGTCATTACGCTTACAGCGCAGCGTAACGGTGAAGGGCATACGCATAAGAGCGCCGCCGTCGTTATAGTCGAACATAATTTTGCCGGAGCCGCAGGTAAGCCTGACCGCGGGCGGCGCGGGCGACGGGAACCCGCAGAATCCGACGGGAATGCCGGGCTGAAACCATCCGCGTATAAGGTCAAAAACGGCTTTGCAGTTTGTATCCATGTCAAAAATATTTTCCTTTCTGAAGGTTGATTAAGCGGGTCCCGGAGCGCGGGTACAAGCCCCGGGACGCGGCGGAGACCTTGCCCTGCCGCGTCCCGGAAAAGGGCGCGGGCGGGATCAGGACTTTTCGGGGAGAACGAAGGCTATGCCTGCCAGACGGTTGTTAAGCACAAATACGTCCTCAAAGCTTTCCTCGTAATAAATGTACTTGCCGCCGGTTACGGCAGAGGGCGGGTCGATGCGCGAGAACTGATAGGAAACGGGCGTTGCGACCGAGAGAGGATGAATAAGCATCATCTGAATCTGTTCTGCGTCCGGCGCGGGAGCCCAGCCGGTTGTGAAGGTGTAGGCGGTTTTCATGAGAACCGCGGGAACTTCAACGACCTGAACGCCGTCGAGCATTGTGATTGAACGGTTGACTTCGCCGTCGGAGGAACGAACGTCAAGACTGCGGCTGATGGAACCGGCGCTCTTGAGAAGCGTCATAACCGAGGGAGTGACATAGAGAATTCTGCCCTGAACCGGAACGCGCGCCTCGCTCATGGCTTCCATGAGGGTATCGAAGGCGGAGAGGAGGTTTGAGGAGTCAAGCGTTACGCGGAAGGCGGATTTTCCGCCCGACGTCCACTGGGAGTAGATGGAGCTTACGGTGTAGGCGTCCATTTCGGGGAACTTCTGCTCGTCGTTGAACACGCGTGTGATGTTGCGTATGGTTGCCGCGTAGTCGGTCTGATCGACGTCCTGCGGATGAACGAGCGTGCTCCAGCAGCGCTGATGGGAAAGCGTTTTCTCCTCCCAGGCGTTTTCGTAGTTGCGGGTAAAGGAATCGACGGAATCGCGGTCGGCGTCGGTCCTTCCGGTTACGGTTATGACGGGAAGCTCAACGTTTTTTCCGCCTTTGAAACGGAAGCGGCTGTTGTTCGGAGAGGCGTAAAGCGCTCCGAAATTGAGGGCGTAGGGAAAAGCCTGGGCGAGCGTTTGCTGGTAGGAATCGGCGTAATTGAGTGTGTCTGCCATAAGTTTTTTTACTCCTTAAATTAATAAAAATTATAAGATCACGCGCCGCGTTTTTACGCCGGGTAACGGACGGCGCCGGCACGGCGGATGAAAATATCTCATATAAGCGCACCTCAGCGCATGAGCCGCAGCGCGTCGCGTTCGATGCAGTACTCAAAAGCGTCGAGGGAGTCGATGTCGCTTGTACCGTTGTCGAGGCGGCGGTCGAAGGTGACGGACGGATCCCAGACCGCTTCCGAAAAAGCGTCCGCAAGAGAGGCGCAGTCAAAGGAAAGCCGGAGCCTTCCCTGAGCCATAAGGCGTAGCGTCAAACGGATACGGTCGTTTATGCTGCTTTTCTGCGCGTTGTGTACCGCGACCGGGATGCGCCGCCTCAGAAGCTCGCCCCTGAGACTGCGTATAAGAACGGATTCGGAGCTGTCGCAGTAGGCGCAGGACGGAACGCCCCATTTGCTTATCACGTGTTCGCAGAAATTGCAGAATTCCTCGGAAAGCCGGTATGCGTCGGGAGTGCCGCGGATGAGAACGCTTTCAAGGACGGCCGCGTATTCGTACGAACCCGAGATGCCGACCGCGCAGAAGGCGGTTCCGCTTTTCGTACCGCCGAAATCGACGCCGAGAGTAATTTTTGTAAGACTGTTTTTATCAACCGGAAGCGGGTAAAACTCATCCCGATGCGCGGCGAACTGTTTATAGACGCAGCCCTCGGCGGCGGACCACTTTCCGAGGATGTAGCGGTCGTAGAAAACGGTTCCGGCGTACTCCTTTTTAAGCTCGCGGACAAAAGATGGAGCGAGACTGCCGTTGTCGTCGATGGTGTAGGTCTGGAGGTAAATGTCCGCGCCGGAGTCGAGAAATTTTTTGAACCAGTGACCGGGATGAGAAGGGTTGCAGGTTCCGTCGAACACGGAATCGGGACGGTCGAGCCGGCTCTGGAGCATACGGAACACTTCCTCGCTCCAGGTTGTGATCTCGTCGCCGTAGGCGTACGCGACCGACGCACCCTGAAGCTTTGCGGCGCGGGAAGCGGAGGCGGCTCCGATAATTGCGCACCTTCTGCCGAACAGACGGACAGAGTCGCCGGAGGAAGAGGGCTCCCCGACAAGCTCGGCGCCCCAGATTTCGCGCATGGGGTCGAGAATATTCCGGGCAAGCGTTGCTGTCGTGTTGCCGATCAGAACAATCTGTCCGCCGGAGGAGCAGGCGCGTATCCGTTTCGGTATGACAAAGAAATCGGAATAGGTTTTTCCGGAGCGGACGGCGCCGGTTTTGACGTTCCAGCGCCGCGGAGCGTGGTTGAAATATTCAAGCTGCTTAGGGTTCAGGGGCATATGCGCCAAGGCTCCTTTCGTTTGGTCTGAAACCATGATAGCATATAAAAAATTAAAATTCGCCCCGCGTTTTTCCCATAAAATTCCCATGGCACAATGCAGGATGTAATAATAAAAAATTCGTTTTCGGTCCGAAAAAACGAAACAGACCGACATTTATGAATAAAATGTGCAGGACTCAGACAAAATTGAATCAGATATTTCTAATCTGTTAAAAAACATTAAAACGACATAAAAAGCCCGCTTAACGCTTGAAAGCTCGGAAAAATAATGTTATAATTGAAGATATAAACCTAAAAAGGAGTGGACCGTATGGCAAAGGAAGCTATTGAAAAGGTCCGCGCCGCGGAAAAAGAAGCGGCGGACATAAAGGAGGCTGCGCAGAAAGCGGCTTCGGACAGGTGCACGGAAGCCCGGCGCGCCGGAAAAGCGCTTTGCGACAAGGCTGAAAAGGAAGCGGCTGAGGAATACGCAAGGGCGAAGGCGGAAGCCGAAAAGCGCGGAGAAGCGCTTGTGAAAGAAGCGGAGGAAAAGGCTTTTGAGGCGGCGAAGAAGCTGATAAAGGAAAAAGAGCCGCGAGTTCCCGAGGCGGTCGGAGCCGTGATCTCGTATATCACCGGCGCATAAGGCTGCACCGGTATTTTTTTAACAGGAAAAAAGGACTGGTTACAGGAACAATGGCAGTAAGTAAAATGAAAAAGCTGTCGGTCATCGCCATGAAGGACGAGACGGACAGGCTTGCGGGACGGCTGCTTAAGCTGCGCTGCGTTGAGGTTACGCGGCTTGCCGAAGAGGACAGTCCGGACGGACTGCGCCGGCTGAGCTGCGCGGACGAGCTTACGCCGCTTTACGAGGGCAGGCGCGACTGCGAGAAGGCGCTGAAGCTTCTTGAACCGTATTCGGAGCGCAAGAAGGGGCTGTTTGCAAAAAAACGGCGGCTCGAAGCGGAGCGGGCGGTAACAACCGACACAGAAGCGGCGCTTGAAGCCGCGAGGGATACGATAGCCGCCGCGGGCAGGATAACGGAGCTTGAATCCGAGAAGCGCGGAGCGGCGATTGAAGCCGAGAGGCTGAAGCCGTGGCTGTCCTGCGACGCCTCCTTCGGAGAGACGACGGATACGACGGTAACGATTTTCGGCACGCTCCCGGTATATACGGACATGAACGCGCTGTGCGGCGGGGGAGCGGACTTTGCCGCCGAGGAGATAAGCTCCGACGCGGGCGTGAAGTACGTATGCGTGATTGCGCGAAAGGACGAAGCCGGAAAAGCGCGGCAGGCGCTTTTTGAATACGGATTTGTCGAATCGGAGCTGACGGGGCTTGGCAGCACGGCGGCGGAAGAGACAGAGCGGATTATGCGCCGTACGGACGGTATAGACGCGGAGATTGCAAAATTAAAGGAATCGCTTTCCCGTCTTGCGGAAAAAGAGGAACAGATTGAGGACGCGTGCGACATGCTCGGCGCAAGGATAACGGCGGCGGAGACAAAACAGAAGCTGTTTGAATCCGAAAACGCGGTGTACATGCGCGGATGGGTGCCGGAGAAGGCGGCGGAACGGGTTACAAACGAGCTTGACCGGATGGAATGCTGCTACGAGCTGACAGAACCGGAGGAAGGCGACGACGTGCCGGTACTGCTGGTAAACCGCGAGGCGCTGTCGGCGTTTGAGTCGGTCATCGGCATGTATTCGCTGCCGGCGTACGGAGCGTTTGACCCGACGCTGGTTATGAGCGTGTTCTATTTCATAATATTCGGACTCATGCTGGGAGATTTCGTATACGGACTGATTCTGACCGTGGGAGGCTTTTTGGCGGTAAAGCTGCTGGACCTCGGAGACGGAGTAAAGCGGCTGATCAAGCTGTTTGCGATATGCGGCATATCCTGCATGATCTCGGGAATAATTTTCGGAAGCTATCTGGGCGATTTCCCGAAGCAGTTTTGCCAGAATATGCTCGGAATCGAGATCGGATCGATTGCGCTTTGGTTTGACCCGCTGTCCGATCCGGTGAAGTTTCTTGTAGTATCGCTTGCGGTGGGCGTTGTGCACCTGCTTGCGGGACTCGGAGTGAAATTTTACGTAATGTGCATAACGGGGCATCCGATTGCGGCGATTTTCGACGTTGGAAGCTGGTACGTTATCTTTTTGGGAATCGGACTGTACTTTGTAAATCCGACCGTCGGCATGATCACGGCGGCAGTCGGAGTGCTGATGATAGTGTTCACGCAGGGACGCGCGGAGAAAAACCCGATAATGAAGCTGGCAAAGGGAGTAATCAAGCTCTACGATATCGTAAACTTTGTGTCGGATCTTCTGTCGTACTCGCGTATAATGGCGCTCGGTATGGCGTCGGCGGTGGTCGCGGGGGTTATAAACATAATCTCAACGATGTTCGGACCGTCCGTGCCCGGCTTCATACTTATGGTCGTCATAATTATAATCGGAAACGTGGTCAATCTGGCGATCAACCTGCTCGGATCGTTCGTACACACGAGCCGACTGCAGTATATTGAATTTTTCGGCAAATTCTACGAAGACGGCGGCAGGGCGTTTGAGCCGGTCTGCGCCGAAGGCAAATACAACCGTATTGAATAAAAAAGTAAGGATAAAAACACAAACGGAGGACAAAACTCATGGAAGCAACCACACAGACTTTTGCATCATTCATTATTTCGCTTTTTTCAGGCCAGAACCTGGCGCTGCTCGGCGCGTTTTTGGCTGCCGGACTTGCGGGCTGGGGCTCGGCTAAGGGCGTCGGCATGGTCGGACAGGCCGGAGGAGGCCTTCTTACGGAGGATCCGTCGATGTTCGGTAAGGTACTGCTGCTCGAAGCGCTCCCCGGCACGCAGGGAATCTACGGACTTATAACGGCGTTCCTGATAATGACCAAATGCGGCGTAATTTCGGGAAGCGCAGATCTGACAATTTCGCAGGGCGCGTATTTCCTCATCGCGGCGCTTCCGATAGCAATCGTCGGATATGTATCGGCACAGCATCAGGCGAAGGTCGCGGTTGCAGGCGTAAATCTTGTTGCAAAGCAGAAGAACGAAGTCGGTAAGGCGATAACGAGCTCCGCGCTGGTCGAGACTTACGCGATCCTTGCGCTTCTTGTTTCGCTGCTGCTTATAATCTTCTATTAATATAAAGGCGCAGAAATATGAACGGTCTTGAAAAGATCACGGACAGGATAATAAACGACGCGCGCGCGTACGCGGACCGGACGGCAGCCGAAGCGGAAGCGGAGGCGGCGGCGATAAGCGGCGATTTTGAAAAAGCAGCGGAAGCAATCCGTAAAGAATACCGGGAACGCGCCGAAAAGGAAGCGGCAGGCTCGGACGCGAGAGCGAGAGCGGCTGCGGCGGGCGCGGAAAAGAGCGTCGTTCTGGGCGCGAAAAGCGAGCTTGTCGGACGCGTTTACAGCGAAGCCGAAAAGCGCCTGACCGGGCTGAACAAGGAAGAGCGCCTTGCCTTTATATCTGGGCTTATGCGCCGCGCGGCGCTGGAATGCATAAAAGAAGAAAAGGAGTCCGCGGAATATTACGAAAGCGGAGAGCTTGAATTCGCGGACGAATACGAGATTTTGCTGAATGAAACGGATCTCGCGGAGCTCGGCGCAAAGGTTTGCGCGGAAGCGGACAGACTGAGCGGAGAGCTCGGGAAAAAACTGCGTCTGTCGGATAAAAGCGCGGCGATAAACGGCGGGCTTATACTGAAGGCGGGAAACGTCGAGCGAAACTGCTCGGTATCGTCGCTGATAAACGAAGCCAGGCGCGAAACCGAAACGGAAATATACCGGCGGCTGTTCGGACAGGAATAAAAACAAAAAACAGAAGGAGAGATCCCTGTGAAAAAAATGTCTCCGGACAACTATATATATATATCGTCGTATCTGCGCGCGATACAGAAGGACGCGCTGACGCGTTCCGAGCTTGAAAGGCTGGCGGAAGCGAAAAGCCGGAGCGAGCTTGACCGCGCGCTGGCGGAGAAGGGATTTGACATGTCGGGAGGAACGGAGAGGGCGGTAAGCGAAGCGCTCGAGACGGCGTACAAAACTGTTTTTGAGCTTGCGCCCGAACCGGAGCTGTACGCGCTGCTGAGGTACCGCTACGACTGCCACAACATAAAGACGGCGATAAAGTCGTACTACAAAAAGGAGCCTGTGCGCGAGGAGCTTATGAGCGCGCTCGGCAGCGTACCGTCGGAGACCGCGGCAAAAATGCCGGACGAGGGCGTCTTTGGGGCGCTTCCGCCGCACATGGCGGCGGCCGCCGAAGAAGCGTTTACCGGCTACGCGCGCGTGCCCGATCCGCAGAATATCGACATAACGCTTGACCGCGCGTGCTTTATGGATATGAGCGAGTGCGCGCAAAAGGGCGGAAACGCATATTTAATGGATTACGTACGCACGCTTGCGGACACGGTAAACATAACGGTTTGTCAGCGTATGATACGCATGGGACGTGACGCCTCGGGATTTTTTGAGGTATGGGTTCCCGGCGGAGGACTTGACGAGCGCTTTTTTAAAGAGATATTTTTGGCAGATGACCGCGAGGAAGCGCTTTGGAGAGGACTTAAGAAAACCGCCTACCGCTCTGTGGGAGAAAAATTCGAGGGAACGCTTCCCGCGCCTTCAAAGGTGGACGAAGCATGCGGAGAATACCTGGCGTCGCTTGCGTCGGGCGCAAAAAGCGTTCTGTTCGGAGCGGAGATTCCGGCGTACTACCTGATTAAAAAGGAAAGCGATACGCAGAACGTAAGAATAATCGCGTCGGGTATCGACGCGGGACTGGAACCGGAACGCATAAAGGCGCTGCTGCGTCCGGTCTGCGCGTAAAAGACGCCTCGACAGGCGTAATTTGTGAAAGGAAAGCGCGGAGCGCCGGTTAAGAAAAATGGAAGCAAATAAAATAGGAATTATCGGCGAGCGCGGAAGCGTGCTCGGATTCCTCGCGGCAGGTTTTTCGGTTTATATCGCAGACGGGAAAAACGAAGGCGCAATTCAGCTGAAGAAAGCCGCAAACGAGGGCTGCGCGGTCATATTCATAACGGAGGATCTGGCCGAGGCGCTTGAGGACGAGATTGCGGAGTACGCCTGCGCGCCGGTTCCGGCGGTGGTTGCGATACCCGGCGGAAAGGGCGGCAGGGGCTACGGACTTGCAAGCATACGCCGCGCTGCGGAGAGCGCCGTGGGCGCGGACATACTGTTCAGAGAATAAAAAAGGCCTGCGCTTGAATTTGTGAAAGGTGACACTATGGTAACAGGAAAGATCATAAAGGTATCCGGACCGCTGGTTATTGCGGAGGGAATGCGCGATGCGAATATGTTCGACGTTGTGCGCGTGGGCGAGCAGAAGCTGATCGGAGAGATCATCGAGATGCACGGCGACCGCGCGTCGATACAGGTATACGAGGAAACGGCGGGAATCGGACGGGGCGACATTGTCGAATCGACCGGAGCGCCTCTTTCGGTTGAGCTCGGACCGGGACTTGTAACAAGCATATACGACGGCATACAGAGACCGCTTGTAAAACTGAAAGAGGTTGCCGGATCTAATATAACGAGGGGACTGGACGAGCCTGCACTCGACCGGACGCGCGTATGGGACTTCAAGGCGTCGCTTGAGCCGGGCAGCCGCGTCGAAGGCGGAGACGTTGTCGGAATTGTAAAAGAAAGCGAGATTGTTGAGCACAGGATACTCGTTCCTCCGACGGTAAGCGGCGTGCTTGAGACGATCGAAAGCAAAAGCTGCACGGTGGACGAGACAATAGGCACCGTAAAAACCGACAAAGGAGAAACGGTCAGCCTGAAGCTTATGCAGAAATGGCCGGTACGCCGCGCAAGGCCGTACAAAAAGAAGCTGCCGCCCGACATACCGATGATAACGGGACAGCGTATTGTCGACGCGCTGTTTCCGATTGCGAAGGGAGGAACGGCGTGCATACCCGGACCTTTCGGAAGCGGAAAGACGGTTACGCAGCACCAGCTTGCGAAGTG